>NZ_JBSGIV010000015.1:0-114734 GCF_053605225.1 Micromonospora sp. NPDC003944 | reverse complement strand
GGTGCGCGGGGGGGGGGGGGTGGCGTGTGGGGGTGCGCGGTGCCCGGCCCCCGTCGACGCCGCGGCGCCCCACCCCCGGGGGCGGCCCCCACCGGGGGCCGCCAGCGGGTCAGCGGCGCCGGGAGCCGCGCGGCAGCCAGCCGATGAACCGATCCTGGAGCGACATCACCGGGGCGGCGCGCAGGTCCTCAGTGGCAGCGGCGAGGCAGGAGCCCAGGTAGACGCTGAGCATGGCGCGATCACCCCCGTACTCCGCCAACAGCCGGGTGCGCTTCGTCGCGCACGGCCACTCGTCACCGCAGGAGCCGCAGCTCCAGCAGGGGGTCTTCGGGGCGTGCTCGTCAGCCCGCACCCCCGGCCGTTCCGCACCGTCGGTCATCGCACGTCCTTCCAGATGTCCACGGGACTGGCGGCTGCCGTGCCGGCCAGCATTGATGGTGGTCCCCCCGGAGCCATCAGGGAGGGCGCTGCGCGTCCCTCCGGTGTTACATCTTTGCGGTACCTTTGGCGGTCGTGGGAGTCGGAAAGTTGACGGTTGACCCGATGCGCCATTCCTACCGGCCAGTAGGTCGGCGGAATGCGTGACCTGCTGCCATCGACGGTCGCCATAGCAGTCGCCGAGCCGGAGGACTGGACGGGCGAGTTGCTCCCCGCTGAGCAGGCAGGTCTCAGTGAGCGAGCTGTGCAGACCCGTCGGCGGGACTTCGCCGCGGGGCGGAGTTGCGCGCGCCGGGCCTTGCGCGATCTCGGCCTGCCACCGACCGCCGTGCCGGCCGCCGCCAACCGCGCGCCGGTCTGGCCGGTCGGGGTGGTCGGAACGATCACCCACACCGTCGGCTACTGCGCCGCCGCCGCGGCGCACACCACGGACATCCGGTCCGTCGGGATTGACGCCGAGCAGCACCGCGAGGTCGACATGGGAGTACGCAGACTCGTGCTGTTGCCGGAGGAGGAGGCGGCCTGCGCCCGGTTGCCCAGCGGGACCTTCTGGCCGATCGTGCTGTTCAGCGCGAAGGAGACCGTCTACAAGGTCTGGCACCCGGTCGTCCACAGTTGGTTGGGCTTCCACGACGCCCGGCTCGACCTCGATCCGGACGCTGGCACCTTCACCGCCCGGATCGCACCGGCCCGGGTGGCCGCCGCAGCAGTCGACGACCCACCGACGATGATCGCCGGCCGCTTCGTGATCGCCGACGGACTGGTCCGTACCGCCGCCGTTCTTCCGCTGCGCTGACCTCGCCCGGTCACTTACAGCAACGAATGGGATACTGATCCACTTTGGCCCTCGGTAACCGGCCGATCACCGTCCACCCTGGCCAGTGGGGTGTCGGGTCACTATCGGTGGGAAGCCCACCAGCGTGGCAGCCGGGCGCCCCGCCACCCACGGTAACGTCGAAGAGTTCCCGCACCGCACGTACCGATGCGTCAAGGAGTACGGTGACCCACCCCCAGCCCTCCGTCGGGCCGCAGGACCTCCAGCAGCCGAACCCACAGCCGCCGACCCGTTCGTTCGCGGCGACACCGCAGCCACCGTTCTCGGGGGCGGCGTACCCGGCGGCTGGCGGGCACCCGGACGCCGGCGGCGGTCATCGGACACCCGGTGGTCCGGGTTACCCGATCATCGCACCACCAGCGGTGCAGACGGACCGCTCCAAGAAGGCCGCCGTGGTCGTCGCGGTCAGCGCGGCAGTCCTCACTCTGCTCTCCTGTGCCGGCGGCATCGTGGCGGTCGTCATCGGCACCAAGCGCACCTCGACCACGGTGAGCGAGGCACGGGCCACACCGTCGAGCCCACCATCCGTGTACGGCGACACCCGTGAGATGTCACCCGGCGACACCCTTGTCGTCGACGGTGCGGCCGGCACCGTCGAGATCACCGTGACGAAGTTCAGCAGCGCCACCAAACCCTGCAAGTCCCACGGTCTGAAGCCCGGTGAGGGCATGTACGTGATCGCCGACGTGACGGTGGCCGTCACCAGGGGCACCGCGTCGACGAACCCGCTCTACTTCCAGTGGGTCGCCGCCGACGGCAGCAAGACCACCGCGATCGGTGGGGCCTTCTCCGGCTGCGGCAAACCGATGCCGGCCGTCGACGACCTGACCGCCGGCACCAGACGCACCGGAAGTGTGGTGTTCGACGTGCATGACACCTCGGGCGCGTTGGAGTACCAGGACCAGTTCCAGACCGCCGGTTCCTGGAAGCCGTGACGCGACGTGGGGCCGGCCCGTCCGGGCCGGCCCCACGCGGTAAGCGGTGTCGGTGACTCAGCAGCCCGTCCAGCGCACCGGGGTCACCCGGTCGGCGAGAACGTTGCGGAACCCGACGATGGTGCCCGTGTCCGAGATGGACCGGGCACCGACGCCCACCCCTTCGCCGCCGCCCGGCAGGACCCGCGAGGTGGAGCCCCTGGCAACACGGTCGCCGCCCACCACGACGCCCTTCGCGTTGACGTCGGTAAGTGCCGGCATGTCCGCGTCGAGCAGCGTGTGCGCGCCGTTGCGGAGGTCCCACCGCACCCTGGTCGAGCTGGTGCCGCCCAGCCACGCCTGACCGATCGCCCAGCGGCCGGCGGCCGCGCTGGCCGTGCTCCACTCGGCGCCGGGGAACGTGAGCGCGTCGATCCGGCCGTTCGGCCGGCGGACCCAGCTGTTCCAGTCCCCGAAGGGCCCGGCGCTACCGACGATGGTCCCGTTGTCGGTGATCCCACCCGCCTGGGCGTCGACCGGGGCGTCGAGCACCTCGACCGTGCCCGGCCGGGCGGCCGGCCAACGCAGCGCGACGAACTCCCCGGGGACGACGTCGGAGCCGTAGCCGACGATGTCGCCGGCGTCGTTGATGGCGCTGACGAAGATGCCCGTGGACGGCAGCACCGGCAACTGCTCGAGCTTGCCGTTGCGGTACCGCCACGGCTGCCCCTGGCCGTTCGCCCCCCAACCGTTGCCGATCACCACGCCGTCGGCGTTGATGTCGACGGGAGTGGCGTCACTCCGCGACTCCACCTCGGTGACCCGCTGCCCGTCCCAGAACAGCAGCAGGTACTGGTTGTCGGTCTCACCGACCCGAAGCGCGGTGCCCGCGACGTAGCGCCCGGTCGGGTCGATCGCGTTCGCGTCGGCACGATAGGTGTCGGTCGGGTACGGCAGCGTGCTGATCTTGCAGGTGCGGAAGGCCGCTCCGCCAGGTGCGGCGGACGCCGTGGCGGAGACGGCGACGCCGAGCGAGGTGGCCAGCAGACCGGTTGCGGTGGCTGCGAGCATCCTGCGTCGAGTGGTTCGATTCATCCTTGCTCCCCGTGTGGGGCCCGAGTAGTCCCGGGCATCGGTTGATACCCGGTTTCACACGTGATCTGCCGACCCGGTTGCACCATGTCGGCCACGCGACAGAGTTCGATCGGCCCGGCCTACCGGCCCCACGGCTGCTGGCCGGTGACGACCGGCTCGCCGGTGCGTACCGACTCTTCGATGGCGAGGCTGATCAGGTGGTCCTGGCAGGCCTCGGCGAGGGGGTACGGCGCCGGGCCCTCCTCCCGCGCCCACGCCCCGGCGCGGGCGACGATGTCGGCCACCGCGATGTCGTCGTCGGACATCCCACTGCCGACGAACGGATTGCGGTAGACCACGTCGCCGTCGAAGCTGATGTGCTTCAGGTCCAGCCCCTCCAGGTTGAGGTCGAGACCCGTCTGACGTCGGGTGAGGAAGGACTCCACCGGCGTGGTCGGGTCGACCAGGCGGACCACCCGGTCGTCCACCAGCTCACCGCGGGAGCCCCGTACCACCAACCGGCGAGTACGCAGCGGGTTCCACCACTGGTTGTCGGTGAAGTCGTACAACCCCATCCGCCCGCCGAAGTCGATCGTCGCGACTGTGGTGGAGAGCTGCTGCGGGGTGTCGTCGCCGCTCCAGCCGGCCGGCGAGAGCGGGTTGGCCAGCGGCGCGGCGAAGGCGCGCGCGCTGACCTCGGCGCTCTCGTGACCGACGTCGAGCAGGCCACGGATCAGCGACACCGCGTGGTAGAGGTGGGTCGAGGAGATCTGGACCGAGGTCGGCTCCCCGAGCACCCCGGCACGGACCAGCGCCAACCGGGCCGCGTGCCCGGGCATCAGCAGGTACTGCTCGGCGACCTGCACCAGGCCGCTGCCTCCGACGTCGGCCCAGAGCGAGCGCAGACCCGCCAGGTCGGGGGCGGGTGGCGTCTCGGCCAGCACCGGCACCCCGGCCGCGACCAACTCCCGGGTCGCCTCGGGTGTCACCGGCCACGGCACCGACACGATGACGAAGTCCGGCCTCTCGTGGGCGAGCAACTCCGCCGTCGTACGGAAGGTCGGCACGCCCCAGTCCGCGGTCACCTCAGCTCCCCGCGATCCGGTACGCGTCACCACCCCTGTCACCCGGAACCGCTCGGGGAGCAGCCGCGCCAGGCGGAGGAAGAACTCCCCTCGCCAGCCACTGCCGACGAGGCCGAACCGGGTCTGTGCCACCGATGTCATCCGCGCTCCTCACCTAGAGGTCCGGATGCTAGCCCTCCCAGGGCCACACTTCTCGCTACGGTTGCGCCGATGAGCACCGACCTGTCGCGCACCGCACCCGTGCCGGCGACCGACCAACGGCCGCCACTTGACTACTATCTGGTCGGCGTCCGCACCCCTGGTTCCACTGTGGATGGAGTCCTCGTCGAGGAGTTCACCCGCCACCACGACTTCACCACGACCGGGCTGGACAGCGCGGGCTGGACACCGCAGGCCGGCTGGTGGAGCTCGGCAGCGCTGAGCCGCGGGATGCGCACCGACCCCGAGGTGCTGGCGCGGGTGCTCCCCGCCTCGCGCCAGGAGGCCGAGGCCGTCTACCGCGCGCTCGGTGGCGGGCAACTACCGGGCGAGACCGTGCTCCGTACGCACTTCCGCGACCACCAATCGATCGCCACCACCCCGCCGCTGCGGCTCGGCCCCGTCCAACCGCCGGCCGGCTTCCACGAGCGGCGGGTGTACCGCGTTCTCTTCGTCAAGGATCTGGACGCCGAGCAGGTGGCGAGCCTCCGGACGGCCTGGCGGACACCTGCGGACGACCCGAGCGCGTCGGCCGCGAGCGGTCACCGCGACACGGGCACCGAGCAGATCACCTGGGACCTGCGACGGGTCGGCCGCCACCTCGCCTGGGGTCTGGACCTGACAGTCCTGCTGAGCACCGGTGCGACCGAGGCGGTGGGCTCGACCCTGGCCGAGCTGACCACGGTCCTGCGCGAGCACGGCTTGATACCCGTGACGACCGAACGCTTCTCCTGAGGGCGCGCCGACGTGCCGGCTCGGTGCACCTGGAGAATCGATCAGTAGAGCCACCGGTCGAGCACCCCGGGCCAGAAGTGGGTCGTATGGTCGCCGTCTCCGAACGCGGGCGGGTCGAGGTCCCGGATACGTTCCAACAGGTCGGCGAGCTCCGCGAGCGCCTGCTCCTCGGCCTGTTCGTCCTCGTCCCAGCGGTCGATGACGGTTGAGCTGGTCAGCCAGCTACCAACCATGTGCAGCGAACAGAGCCAGTGGACGATCGTCGAGTTGACGAACCCGGTGCTGCCGTCCGCCGACCACAGGTGCACCTCACCAGTGGTCGGCGCGGCGCCGTACACCCAGCCCGGGTCGTCGAAGGTCGCCAACCGGTAGCTCGTGGGCTCCGCGTCGAATGACACCGCACCGACGAGGTCGTCGATCAGCGGTACACCCGAGGAGACGAGCGCGGCCTTCTGCGCCTCGGGAAGCCGCCACCTCGCCACGTCCAGCTCGGTAGCACGCACCACCCGCCCGGTACCCGCCCAGACGGTGACCGCTTCGAACGTGGGAGGCAACGGCATATCACCAGCAGGCACGCCGATGAGGGTAGTCGCGGACCGCCGCCGCACCATCATCAGCGGCGCACTGCGCGACTCGAGCGTCAAACGAAGCATGGGGCCCGAAGGCCCCATGCTCTCGCTGATCTGTGCCCGCCGATCTTGGTCGGCGGGGTTTCCCCAGGTAAAACGTCGTGCTGGTGGAGCTGAGGGGATTTGAACCCCTGACCCCCTCTTACCGAACGTCACGGCCCCTGACTCATCGTTGATCGTCAAATTCAGGCACTGACCTGCACCGACGCCAACGCGCCCCTTTCAACGCTTGTCACTGATTGACATTCCTTGGCATGGGTTTTCGGGGGGTAAACGGGGGGCTTCCGGTACCTAGGGCCGGCAACGGCAACGGCAACGGCAACGGCAACGGCAACGGCAACGGCAACGGCAACGGCAACGGCAACGGCAACGGCAACGGCAACGAACTATCGCAGGTTGATGCGCTGTCCGGACCCCGGGGCCAACATGAAGGTCGCGCCGGCGCGGTGACTCTCACACTCGACCGGCCACGCCTCCGAGCGGTGGGGTCGACTGTGCAACAGGCCATCGTCGACGTCCGCGCCATCTACCGCCACGACGCCCCGGAGGACCTCACCGTCCACGTTCGGGAGGCAGCGCGCAGCGGACCGCCGGGCACGGCGCCAAACCCCAGACGTAGCGACTCTCCCATGCCTGTTTGGCCCAACAAAAAGCGGATTGAGATGCGACGCCGCTTTCTGCATCATGTACCCCATGCCCCCCGTCCCCAGCACTCGATATGCGGACTTCATCGCTGCCGCCCGGCGCGTTGCGCCGTCGGTCATGCTGCCCGTGCTGGCGAACGCATCGATCCAGCAGCTCCGCGGGAGCAGCGTCTACCGTCCGCGTGCGGACGAGGTAATCCAGGCGTGGATCATCGCGGCGGCGGCTCGCGAGAACATCGCGTACGGCAACGAGTTCCGGCAACGGACAGTGTCCCGCAAGGACCTGCACCGGCTCCGGTACACATACCAGGAAGTGCATGATCCCATCCTCAACACGGCCGGTCAGCCCGGTGCGGTGGAGTCGCTGATGGTCCGCACGGTGTTCGAGCAGTTCCCGTTCGCTCACTCCCGCTATGAGGATCTGTCGCGCATCCTGCTTCTGTTCGATCGGGACTACTCCTCGTTGAACTGCGAGGTGCTTTCCGTCGCCGCGTGGGAGGAGCTGCTGGGCGCTCCCCTGGAGCGGTTCATGCGGTCGGCGTTCTTCATCCTGGTCGGCGCCCTGTGCAACGGTGGACGGTTCGACACGGACTGGCTATCAATGCCTCACTTTGCACCGGTATTCGACGCGTACGACATGGTCGCTGCCGAGGTGGTGGAGGTCTTCGACCGCGTGTTCGTCGCCGACTTCGCCGACGTACACGCCCAGGCGGCAGCGAACCGCAACCCCGATCCGCACCTGCGCCGGTTCGACCCGAACCCTTTGCTGGGGGCGCCGTTCGTCCGGATGCCCGACGGCACCAATTTGGCACCGTGCGTGCACCTGGTCGCGCAGCGGGTCAGCCCGGCCTCGCTGTACTACGTGGGCTGGGACAAGTGGAAAAAAAAGTTCACCCGCGACTTGGGCAAGGTCACGGAGGCGTACGTCGGTGAGCAGCTCGGCCTCGTCAACCCGCCCATCCTCCTGCACGACGTCGAGTACAAGAAGGGCCAGAACGCCTCCGACTACGTGATCGGATACCCCGGCCTCACGATCATCGTGGAGGTCAAGTCGGCCCGCGTGGCTCACCCCGGACGGCTCGACATGGACGGGTACCTCGCCGACGCCGAGAAGGATGTCGGAGACGCGATGAAGCGACAGATCAAAGTCACGGCGGACCTCATCAAGGCCGGGCATCCGGCCTTTCACGGGATCGACTCGGCCGCTGAGATCCGCGGCGTGGTTGTGACAGCGGAGCCTCACTACATGCTGAATAGCCCGATGTTCCGTTCCTTGCTGCCGGACGCTGGCTACCCAACCGTCATCCTGTCTCTGAGCGAGCTTGAGTTCGCGGTGTCGGCCGCCCTGGCAGGTGAGCCGGCGAACTTGTTCCGCGCGTTGACCGACTGGGGTCCTGACGGCATCGACGCGAACGCGGTCGCTCGCGAGCACGCCGCCAAGCTCGGCGTGCCGACGCCTCGCAATCCACTCCTTCAGGCCGCCGCCGAACGCGGCTGGGCAAAGATCCTGGAGGCTGGGTCGGTTGCCTCTGGTGGAGGTGCCGTGAGCAATCCGAACACGCCGCCGCCTCCGGTTGGCAGTCTCGGGGCCTCGGCGTGAACGCATGGGTAAGTCTGCCGGCGCATGTTACGGGCGCGAAGTGGCTTGCCGTCCAGAGCCGACTGAAGGTCGACATGCGGAGCCTGTTCGCCGCGGCCGGTATCCGGTGGCGAGACCGCGCTGGCCGCATCGAGCTACGCGCCGATGATCCCGGCCCGCTGGTGTACGCGCTGCCCCTGCAGACCATCGATGGGCGGGTCCGCGCGGACGCGGCTAAGAGACTTGCCCGTGATGTCTTCGGTGGGGGCCTGGACGGAGAAGCCCGGCAGTTGCTGCAGGCATCCGGCATGCACCAGATGGACATAGGCCTGTGGATGGGTCTTCGGCTGGCGTTCTTGACGGAGTCCGACCCCCTCACTGCGGTACGTGACCTGGTTGAGGCTCAGCCGGACTGCCGTCTGTATCGACTCGGCGGAACACCGGCCCTCATGCGCCGCCAAGTCACCTGGCGGATCTTAGAGCACCTCCTCGACGGCATCGCACCTGAGGACATGCCGCTCGGCAGCGGCCGCCGCGAGGACATGCTCTTGACCGGCCTGCTGGAGGCGGTGCCCGGCGCCGTAATCTGCGCTCCGCTGACTGCTCGCTTTCAGCCGTTGGCGGCGGTCTTGATGACCAGTTCCGGTGCCGAGGTCGCCATGCTTTCCTATGGCAGCGGCTTCGTCCGGATGCCACGCATGGATCTCTGGCCCGTTGGTGTGGGACGGCCGTCCTTAACCGGACCGGGTGAAGGCATCTATGCCGTCGGCCTTGAGGAGCTGCCGCCCGAACACGCCGATGTGCTGCTTCGCCAGGCCGTGGAGGGGGCCAACCGCCTACTGCTCCGACTCACCGACCCAGCTCAGTTCGCAGATGCCGATGGGTGCCTGGACCGTGACGAGCAAATAATCTCGTGGGCCAACATTCGGTTTGGTTTTGACGCGGTCAACAGCGTGGCCTGCACGTGGGGCACGACCGACGCCATCTGGCATGCGTTCCGGGCCCTCGGCACCCTTCAGGGTGTTTGGGAGGGGCGCAGGCAAGGCGCCGTCCCGCTCCGGCAACTACTCACGCCCCAACGCATCCGCGACCACGTGCTTCCGACGCTCACCGATCCGACCCATCGAGCGTGGGCTACAGGATTGGTCGCCAATTATGAGAAAGAGTTGCTTTCTGGTTTTCCCGGCCAAACGCTTGAGCAGTGCACCCGCCACCTAGAGGAGTTGCGTCACCTCGTCCATGGTGTTGGCGGCCAAGGGGCACGCCCTCGTAACTCGCGACTCACAACGCTTCGCCTGCTGGCCCACCACACTCCCAACGTCCAGCTCGTATGTGACATGGCGAGCCTGTGGTGGACAGCCCTGCTCCTGGCGCCCGAGAAGCTCTGCCGGCCAGGTCGCGCCCCTTGGGAGTCCTGATCGAGACCGGCTGAAGTTGCGGGTTCGCGGCACAGCCGCAATGGCGTTTATCGACGGCGAGGCGACTGGTACTGCCAGGCGTCGGGCGATGTCCAGAAGCTGCTCTCCGCCCCTTTTCCGGCCGCAGAGCGACGGTACCGGGTGAGCGCAGCACGGTCTATCGCCGGAGCGAGGACGCCAGGGTTGTAGCGCGGTGTCATGAAGGGGGGGCGGTCACCAAGAGCACGTCCTCCAAGCGCAGACCCGGCTGCGTGAGCACCTCAGGGGTGTTCCCTTCGCCGGTCAGGAACTCGCTCGCCGCCTGCCCCTGAGCGAGCGCCGAGGCAAGGGACTGGCCGCTCGCGATAGCGGCGTAGAACTTGATCGCGAATGCTTTCGCGGCGGCGTCGCTGATCTCATCGACCATCGCCACGACCACTGAGACGGCGTCCAGCAACGTTTCCGCGCCCTCATACGAGTCACATGCATTGAGCACCAGCAGAGTCGGCGGGTGATCCGTGCCCTTCAACAGCCGGGCCAACAGCACGAAGTCGACGTCCACACCGTCAGGGTTGTCCGTGTCAGTACCGTCGAAGAACAGCCCAACCGCCGAGCCATGCCCCGAGAAGTGCATGACATGCGGCCGCTGGTCGTTGAGTGCGTTGAACAGGTCGTCGAACGTCGCCGCAGGCCAATGGTCGATCGTCACTTGGTCCCGGTGGATGGCCCGCTTGACCGCTTCCCGAACCTCGCGCACCTCCCGGTCCACCCGCAGCCGATCCTCGCCATCGGGGCTCGCGGTGAGGTACGCGACGCGCAGCGGTTCTGCCTTCGGCCGCGCGGGCTCCGCAGACTGCGGGCGAGATGCCGCGGCCACCTGGCGAGCGTGCGCCAGTTCGACACGCCGCCGACGCTGGTCGTCGCGGTCGCGCGCCTTCGTCGTACTGGTCTCGGCCTGGGTAAGCGCCTTCGAGGTCGTCGCGATCTTCTTCGCCACGGCGGCCAACTTCTTGCCGCAGTCGGCAGCCTTGTCGTCGTGCTTCACGGCATCCTGCTCTGCCCGGTTGGCCTCCTTAATCAATCGCTGGATCGACGACCCGACTTTGGTCCGCTGCGCCTGGCCGGCCTTCGCGGCAGCCTTCTCCCGGAGCTTGGCGGCGGCGGTGCGTTCCGCACCCTGCTTTTTCGACAGGTCCGCTTCTTCCTTCTTCAGCTTCGCCAGCTGAGCCTTCAGGTAGTCAGGCGTCGGCACGCTATCCCCTTCGTCATGGTGATCCGATGTCCCTCCCACGGATAATTCATTGAAGCACCCCCGCAGACGAACACCCGTACGACGCACCCGACACATGTTGGGCAAGAGTTCAATCTCACCCACAAGATCTTGTGGTGAGACACCCGGGTTCTTGTCGGTTAGCGCGCGGCCCCCCGCACGGCTTACTCGCCGACGCTCCGTGCCGAGGTAGTGATGGCTGCGACTTTCGTGACGGCACTGTTCAGGCCGCCAACCGCCCCCACGGTTCGTAGTGCCTCAGTGACGCAGTCACGTTTCGAGTGGGTAGGGGCCGAGGAACCGCTCGCCGTTAAAATGGATCATGTGGGTCGGGTTGTCCGCACACCACACTTCGGTCTCCCAGGCGATCTGGTGGAGGTATTTCCTCGCGTTCTGTCTGGTCGGGAAGCAGGTGACGAAGACAGGACCTGCGGTGCTGCCAGCGAAGAGAGTGCGGAGTTCGGCGTGTCGCTTGGCATCGATGGGTCCGTGCTTGGGGGCGGCCTCCAGCAACACCAGCCAGTTCTTGTCCGGCATGTACACGATCAGGTCGGGGATCTTGCCGTGGGGATCGAGGACCACACCCAGGTCGGCGAGGGCCTTCTCCTCGAAGACTGACCACTTGTCCCCGGCATCGCCGACGTAGAGCACGACGCCGCCGGGGGTGAAGTAGCTGCAGAAGTCCCTGATCATGACGTCGAGGAGTTCGTTCTGGCCGCCGGGACTGAGAGTGACCTCTCGGCCGCCGGGCAGCACTACAGGAATACGGCGCATCTTCCTCTCCGCGGCATAGGCGTCCAGTTGTCCGGGGAGGTCGATCAGGTAGTTCCTGATGGTGGTGTCGAACTCGTCGCTGCCGTAGGAGCGGATAACGGCCAGGGCGGGATCGCTGATCTGATAGCACCAGTGGGGCGAGTTGATGGGCCGGTCGGGTTTGTCCGGGTTCTGCACGACAAGCCCTGCGGCGGCGAACTGGTGCAGTGTCTGCCGGCGGATGGTCTCTCGGGTGTTGGGCTTGTAGTCACGGCCGTAGTGCTGTCGCAGGGAGTCCATGATTTCCACGGTGCGCAGCGTCGGGTTAGTGGCCTGCGACCATGGCTCGTCGGGCAGCAGGCCCAGCAGCGCGCGCAGTACGAGAGCGGAGCGTTCGTTGCACCGTTCGTCGTCGAAGTTGAAGGTCTTGAGCAACTTCCGTGCCTGCTGCACCGATTCCGGCACCTGATTCACGAATCCTCCCCGCTGCGTGGCGTCTGCTTCAGCGAGCACGTGCTGGTGCACCAGCACGTCAATCTCCGCTTGGGTGGGCCACTGTCCTGGTTGGACATTCTCACCCAGCCGGCGAAGCTGGGCGGTGTCGGGGTAGCGGAGGTTGCGCAGGTCGGTGGCGTTGACCTGGGTATGGCCGCTGAACTGGCGGAACTGGGTGTCGAGCAGGTTAGAGTTCAGCCAGACCGCGAGACCGTTGGCCACGGTTGCGTCGAGGCCGGCACCGTCGTCGTGGAAGACGTTGAGGTGGTTCTCGATTCCGATTGTGTCGCCAGGCAGGTCGGCGGAGTGAATGACGGTCGCCACGACCCGGCGAGTTTCCTCTTTCGCCGAGAAACGCTTGACCAGCACATACACACCAGCGGGCAGCATGAGGCTGGCAGTCGATTCGTCGGCCACGATGGCGTTGGGCTTGCGGTAGTCGGGCAGGGGCCACTGCACCTTCCCATCGCGCAGGTGGCCTGGATAGATCAGCGGCACCGTGTCACCGCTCGGCATGGCGCGTAGGGCGTGCTTGGCGCGGAAGTCCACGACCTTGCCGGTAGAGACCTTCAACCCGAGATCAGCCAGGCTGGCCGGCAGGTCGGCGAAGAGGCTCGCCGCGTGCCCGTCGTCAACGTCGGTGGGGACATGCAGGAACGCCTCAGCATCGCCCGGTCTAATGATCTCTGCGTAGTCAACCCAGTGCTCGTGGGCCGGGTCCGCGTAGCCGCGCGAGGCGACGACGGCGACCTTGTCCGGGCTGCGACCGAGCGTGCCCGCCAGGATGATGTTCTCCTGTAGCACCGACAGGTCAGCGAACAGCGCGCCCCGGTCCTGAAAGACACTGATTCGGTCGATACCCAGCCGAGCGAACAGCCATTCGCGGAACGACCTGAAGTACGCGCCGTTGGCAAAGCTGCGAGGCGTGATCGCAACCAGTTGACCGCCTTCCGCCAGCAGGGCTGTCGAAAGCGCGAGGAACGCCGCATACAGGTTCGGCACATCCAACCCGAGTTGACGCAGCGCCGCTCGAACTGACGAATTCCTCCCGACCTTCCCGTAGGGCGGATTCTGGATCACCAGATCGAAGCGTGCGGGCTGCTCATGGAACCCGATGGCACTGCCGGCGTGATCGGCCGCCCACTCGACGAAGTCAGCCTTAACGACCACAAAATCAACATCGCCGCCAGCAGCACGAGCGGTATCTCGGCAGTCTCGAAGAGTCGCCTGGAGCTGCTCATGGAACGCCTGCTCCACCTCGACCGCAGTCACCTCAACTCGCAGACCGGGACACTCACGCAACACCCGGGCGACCAGCGCCGCAGTCAGCGAACCCGACCCCGCTCCGGGGTCGAGCAACCGCACGACTCCGCGATCCGCCAGTCGCGGTTCACTCGCGATCCGCTCGGCCACTACCCTCGGAGTGAAATACTGGCCAAGGCTCCGTTGCCGGACCGGCTCCATTGCCTGCATCAGGGCCCCACGTCGGGCCTCTGTCCGGGACAAGAGCCCTTCGATGACCAGGTCAAGTTCGGGATGTGACGGCACAACGCGCAGCCTACTGCGTCTGCCGATGCCGGCCTTGGCGCGGATCGAGGGGCACGCCGAGGTGCGTCAGCGGTCCTGGTGAGATCGCTCGGGCAAGTTCACTCAACGGATGTGCACCCGCAGCACTCAGGTACCGCCGGCAGGACGAAGATCTGCCAGCATGGCGTGTTCCTCGCCTACGCCACCCCGGCCAGGTCATGTGTGGGCCGAGCCGCACCAGTTCGCGCCCTCGGTGTGGACCAACGCCGGCCAACAGCGGTGTCGGAGCCGTAGCTCCTGCACCGCCAGCCGTTCACCGACCACCCCGCTTGAACCCGATTTTCTTGCCGAACCCGTGGCCCGGCTTGACCTCCACGACCTCACCCTCGGCCAGCGTCCGCTAGCTGTTGGCTTGGCCCCTTCATGTCCGCTGATGGTGGCATCGATCGGTATGATGGGTTCGGAGATCCGCTTTGGGGCGGCCTGACGGGGCGAGGAGTTTGATCAACGGTGCCTGCAAGTCGACGTCGCAGCGGCCACCCTGCCGGACCTAAATGCCCGGACTGTGGCAAGCGCCCGTCGGGCGGCAACCTCGTCCATGAGCCTACTTGCCCCATGGGGACGTCGTTGGATGCGCTCATGGTTGCGGATGCGGCCTGGTTCGAGCAGCGGCCTGACGCCGAACATCGGTGCCGGTGGATTACGGCGGCGGAACGGATGGAGTTGCCGGTGGCGGCAGGCAGATCGCTGTCACCGAAGAGCGTCATCCACGTAATGCAGATCGACCCCGGCGTGCGGCATAGGGAGGTATATATTCCCGGCGACGAGCTCGTGCCAGCCAGGTCGGTTGGGCTGTTCGGCCACCGAGCCTCGTTTGAGCTCGCCGAGCGGAACCACGGACCGATCCCGGCAACACACACTGGCGTACTTGCCGGGGGCCTGGAAGCACGGTTGTTCAGGTTGCCTGATGGGCTGGAGCCCGACGGCTTCGTGGAGTTCGACGGCATAATCGTTCTTCGGCCCGGCGATGCACTGCCCGTGCCCTTCCGCTGATCCTGTCTGGCAAGCGGCCTCGTTGACAGTCTCGCCTCTATGGTGACCGGGGGTGTCAGCTTTGTCGGCACTCGCTCCGGCGACAACTCGTCGCGAAGGAGGGAATTTGAATCCACGACCTTTTACTCTCGAACTTCATCGCGCCTTGTCACTTGTTGTCAACCTCTGACCCCCTCTTACCGAAAGGGACGGTCCCGAACTTGTCACTGATCCTCAAAATTAGTCATTGAGCTGCGCAAACGCCAAGATCTACTGATTGACGCTTGTCACGAATAGTCCACGCTGGGACGGGGTTTTCGGGGGGTAAGCGGGGGCATCGTGCCAGGGCGGATCGGTTGCATCACGGTCAGGCAGTTCAGCGCGGCAGCTACTTGTCGCGGCAGCCAGTCAAAGATCACCGGCCACATCCTGATGTCGTGGTCGCTCTGCCCAGGGGCTGGCGGCTGGGTGGGTGGGCGGTGACTCGCTACGAGGCACCGTCCTCAACAAGGACACGGGCGCGGGTGGGTGCTTACTCAGCGGCGCTGAGATCCTTCCAGGAGGGGGCTCGGGTGCCGCCAGAGCCCGCGAAGGCGATTGCCGGCGGCGAACTGGGCCACGGAATCGGATCATGAAACACTGCACATGTGGTACGGCGCAGCGATACGCGGTGGTTCTCTGGAGACGACGCTCTCCGCGAGCTGATGCATGCCCTGACCTACGCCGATCATCCCTGGACACACCCGAATCGTCCCGACCTTCTTCCGGCGATCGGCGAGTTGCTGGCCTGGGCCGGTGACACCAGGACTTACGACGGACAGCACAGGCCGGGCTGGATTTCCATGATGCACGACTTTACCGAGGCAGCCAAAGCCCTTGGTGCGAGTGTCTTGCAGGTCGTGCAGCCGCACATCGACGGAGTCGCCAGCCTTCTAAATCCGGATATTGGTAGCGACCAGGCAAGCCGCACAAGGTTGGCGTCCGAGGCTCAAGCATTACGCCTAGCCCTAGGACAAACCGCCACATTGCTGGCGGCTTGGAAAGACCTAACAAGCGCGTGCAGTCAGCCAACCAGGCCAATGAAGACGGTAGCGGCACGACGTGATTGCTTCTGGATGGTCGTCCGTGCAACCGACCGCAACACCACCGAGCTATCACGCAGTCTGACTTCCGTACTGACAGGCGACCCCTTTCAAGCACAACTTGCGCGGTACCACCTTGGCGAGCTTGAGGAGATCGATCTCAACCGTGCCGCTTATAGGGGCGACCCGCTGGTAAGCCTATCGGATCGGCTCGATCTCGCGGCGAAGTTGCTCTCCTTGACGCCGGCCGCAAAGACGCATGTTGTTTGGCTTGCGTACAAAAACGCCCACCTGGAGTCCATGGGACTGGAACTCGGCCACATTCAGCTATATTGGGCACAGTGGTTAAGGAGCGTTCTGGCTTCCGAGGGAGCCATGGACCGGCTTCCCGGCGAACTAACGTCGACCGACATGCCTCTGGACATCCCGGATGAGCAAGACGTGATACTCGCTCGGATTGACCTCGGTATCGCTGCACCACCAGACGCTATCCGCGTCGCCGGCGAGCAGCTCGACGCACTGGTGACCATGTCGATGCTCGGTGTTGATGATCCGTGGGAACGAATGCCGGGTTACATTCATGCGGTAGACGGCCAAATCATCTCCCAAGGCGTCTTTCGATACGAAGAACTCCCGGTGACCTCGCGTTACGCATGGCAGGACCCCACAGCCCGGTTCGCCAGCATGGCTCCACGGGTAGCGCCTCACCTGCCGGTGCTGGACCCTAACATGAAGGACATCATCGATGCACTATCTTGGTGGCGCGTCGGTATTGACCATCCGACTGCGGCCGCAATTCTTCTAAACGTACGAGTGCTTGAGCTGGTAGCAGGCCGACTTGGCGTCGCATCCTGGACTACTTACCTAGAGAAGTACATCAAAAACATCTGGTTGTACAACGTCATGCTTGAGGTACTGTATTATCCACTCTTCGAGGCGCTACACTATCGATCGCTACCTCCAGACAAGCTGGCTCGCCAGCGTGAGCTGTTCCTAGAGGCAAATACATACCAGAGCGGCGAACAGGGCTTCGATGTGCAGGTCGCCGCACGCCATCTCGACGAAGTCATCGGCTTCATCCCGTCAAGGCTGCCAATGGCCCGCGAACTCCGCAGCATCAAACAGCGGACAGCCAGTGCTCAGGCACTAAACGAATGGCGAAGCGATCTGGAGAACTCCTGGTCCCGATGGCTGCTCCGACTCGAACGAATTCGCAACGCGGTCACCCACGGTGGTCCGTTCACCGAGGACGCTGTAGTTCTGACCCACCCCTTCAGCCAGCAAGTTTCTGTGTGGGCGCTCGGTATGTGCCTAGATGGCTTCCTCGACGGCAAGACACTCGAACAGACCCACGATGAAACCCAAAAGCGCTGGGATCAGTGGCGTCTACAGTTGCGATCCGCAACATCGGTAAATAGCATTTTCTGACACTTGGTCCACCCACAGTTCGTCAATACTCGTGTCCAAATCCGGAGCTGGTGAACAACCACCTGGACTACCGCGTGCGCGGCGTCGGCGAGTCGTTCTACGACTTGCCACAGCTCGCCGAGGACAAGATGCTCCGACGCACCCGCCATCGCCTACGAATTATCACCGCACGCACCGGCCCGGGTCTGCGGCTTACCAGCCGGCGGCATCCCGGAGGTAGCTCTGCCACTCCGCGTACTCGTCTAGCACCCCAAGCCCGCCGTGCAGCACGATCCCGCCGGCGTCGTGTAGCGCCTCCGTAACCGCTTCCAGATCGAAGTTGATCTGGTCCGGACGCGCGGGGACGAATACGAGTGCGCGGTCCTTGCCCTTACCGGTGCGCTTCTTCACCGTGCTGTACCGGAACCACTGCCCGCTGTCGTCCAAGGCGTGCAGGGCGTCCAGGACCTTCTTGACGTCGTCGGGAAGCCGCTGACTGTCTTCGAGGTCGAGCCGGGCGAAGTAACCCGCCAACCGCTCGGCAAGCCCACCGATCGAGTGCGTTGCCGCCAGGATCGCGTCAAGGTTGGTCTGCTGGAGTTCGGTGTCCAGGTCGCCATCCGCCCGCAGGCAGCGGGCGGCGCAGCGGATGACCGCCTTGAGCGCGAGTTCGATTCCGTGGCGGTAGTTGCTCAAGATCGGGAGGGCAAAACTGTCGTTCGGGCGGTGTGCCTTCCAGTGCGTGGTAACGTCTGCAGGTCAGGAGACGCCGTTGACCTGCGGATCTGGCGGTCCGATGCTGCACCTGCATGATCGACTCTGGGTAGCGACCGGTCTACCATGTCGACGTCAACAAGCCGGAGGGGAGATCAGTGCAGTACGGACCGAACGGCTCCTTCATCCACACACCCGCTATTCAGGACGCGGTGTTCCCGCTCGCCGAGGTGGCAGGCGAGCGGGTTGCGAACCCGACTGGGACTGGCTTCATTGTCGGCTCTCGGGCTTCGCGCTGACGGCGTCGCATTGCGTCCCGCGAGACATCACCAACCTCCGAGCGTTCTTCCGACTACCGAACCGGTGGGCGGCAGTCCACGTCTTGGCCGTGGAGCGCCACCCGACCGAAGACGTCGCGCTCCTGCGGCTATCGATCAAGGGGCAGATCTGGGGAATGCTCCGCCTTGACGATCGGCGGCTAAGCCCGGAGCACGAGGTCGAGGTGCTGGGCTACCCGGAGGAGACTTTCTACGAGCGACTTCGGCCCGATGGCACGGCGCCGTACCACCCCCAGATCGTCAACACTCGTGCCTACATCCGGAGGCTGGTAAACAACCCGGACCACCGCATGCGCGGCGGCGGCGAGTCGTTCTACGAGTTATCACAGCTCGCCGGGGACGGATGCTCCGGTGCACCCGCCATCGCCTACGACGCCCCCGGCTCGAAGACCTACAAGGTCTTCGGCATCTACAAGGGCCAGCGGCAGATGACCAGCTCCGGTGGAAGCACCACGTCGGTCGGGTACGCCACGCGAAGCGAGATATTCGCCGGCCGGTGTCCGGACATATTGGGCCAGAGTCTTTTGAAAGAGGCAAACCCGCCCAGTGGTGTCGAGCCGGTCGTGCTCGGGCCAGCGGACTTTGCCGACAGCCCATACCCGCCGCACGAGGGCGCGTCCGCCAGCCGAGGTTAGTTCCGCCGCGCTGGCGACAGCCGACACCGCACCCCGCGCCCCTGTCGACGCGAAGGTCGGAACTCCGTTGGCATGCGTTACCAAGACAGCTACCGTACCGATTCATGAGTGGTGAGTTGTCGGCCTTCGGTGCACTTGTTGACGGTCTTCGGCGCACACTCGACGTGCACCTCGCGGAGAAAGCCAATCCGCCAAGGGCGAAACGTTCACGGAAGCCCAGATTTCAATTATCTGTTTCTCGGCTGCCAGAGATCCTCCGCGAGCAACTCCCCGATTGGGCTGAGCTGGCCTTAATTGCCGGCAGAGAAAACGGCCGTGACGTCCGGTGGATCGGCGACGCAGATCGCCGCTCCGCAGCCATGATCTGGCCGTCGTTCGAAGACGACGCCCTGGAATTGCTTGAACATGCGGGCGAGCACCCAAACACTGCGGACATCGCCCTCCGGATAGCGGGCGATCTGGCCGGGAAGCAGATTCCAGCATGGGAGTATGTCACCGTAGACCTCAACCTACCCATAACCAGCGTGCAATTGTTTGACGGCTGGCAACTTGCCAGCATCAACCGCACCGAGGACCCAAGTTTACCAATCTCATATGGTGGATTCCTAGGCGATTTTTGGACACCAGATCTACTACACGACCGCGGTTTCGGCGCGCTGCGGCGGCCAAGGTCTGCTCGCAGACTCGACGAGGCCACTGCCGGGGAGAACGACCTAATCTGGCCCCTGCTCACTCTCAACTTGCTGGATATTCCTCCAGTACGCGCGTTTACGGCCTATCTGGTGGAGCCTGGCCGGAGGATACTTTGCCCGGCTGGCGGCCTCAGGGAGGGATATCTGCCGTCCGAGGTCAAGCTGTGGCATCCGCAGCCGCTAACCATATTGCCGCGCAAGCCACACAACCTCGATCGGGCCATAGCGAACAGATTGGGGCGCTATGCCGCCGAGATGGGGTCTTGTTTAGCCGCGTTGAGTGTTGGTGACCGCCGGGTTCTGGCCCGCGCAACAGAGCATCACCTGTATCTGGCATATCACGAAGGTCCGACGCAACCCAAACTCGATGGGAGCTATGTTTCCTTTCGCCGTACCGTCACCTTGGAAGCGCTTCTCGCCAGCGCGGACAGCGACCATGAGGGTATTGGTCGCAAGATATCCCAGCGGGCTGCGGTACTCGCCAACCAGGATGACAATAGCCGTCTCGCCGTCCGCGACATTATCAAAAGTGCCTACAGCGCGCGGTCTGCCTTCGCCCACGGCAGCGGCCGCACCAGGCAGGTAGACCATGCACTTTTGACAAGCACCGTAAAGATAATCATACGACGATGGCTCGCCTTAGCCGCCTATCACGGAGCCAAACGAGTTGCGGCGTTGCTCGACGATGCCCTCCTGTCCACCACCGTGCGGGATGGCCTGATGCACGAGATCGCAGAACACGAGAGCCGTGCGGGAATTCAGTAGCCGATCGTCCTCGTACCTGCCTCAGCGACGGAGCTAGAACGCCGGCATCTTGACGGTGGACGCACCCCGCTACCGTGCCTACGTGTCCATCCGCTGGAGTTCCATCCATCAGCAGCTCGGGGAACCACCGTGCGACCTCAGCTACGAGATCATCCGGGCTGCCCGGGACCAAGGCGTCGTAGAGTCTGACGGCTTGGACTGGAAGCGGACGCTCCCCGGCAAGGAACCCGGTGACCTGGACAAGTTCGCCACAGACGTTGCCGCCATGGCCAACACCGGTGGCGGGATCATCGTCTACGGCGTGGCCGAAGAGCACGGCACCAGCCGAGCACGGGAGATCGTCGGGGTCGACGCATCCGACGCTGCCCAGCGACGGCTGCGGCAGATCGCCAACAACCGCATCGACCCGATCGTGCCGGGTGTGGAGATGGTGTCGCTGACCGGCGACGGCAAGTCTGTGCTGGTGCTGTCGGTGCCGCGCAGCCCTGACGCACCACACATGATCGGTCAACGGGAAAGCTTTCGCGTGCCCTACCGGGACGGATCCAAGAACGAGTGGATGCGGGAGCGGAACATCGAACACGCCTACCGCCAGCGCTTCGACCGGCAGCACGACCAGACGGAGCGCTTAGTGTCCATGGCCAAAGACATCGCCGACCACTTGGAAGGCAGCAGCAAAGCCTGGCTCAGTGGGGTCGCGCGACCCATCACGCCTCTAACGCCCCTGGTCAAGCCACTCACGCGCGGGCAGGTACGAGAGCTGCTAGAGGCGGTCCTTCGGTACGCCAACCAGCTCGTGCCGCAGGACAGGTTCGGCCGGGAACTGCTTCTCCAGTCGCTCGGCGATGCGGCGCTCAATCCGAGGACGGGGCTAAGGCGATGGATCATCAGCCCACTGGCTGACTACGGCCCGGAACCACGCGCCGCATACCTGCTCGTGGAGCTGCACGGCGACGGGTCGCTGGCGTTTGCGGTCGACAGTGGAGGTTGGGCACCCGGCCAGCCGGAGACGCCATGCCAGATCTATGCACCCTTCGTCGAGAACTTCGCTATCGATCTCGTGGCACTGGCCAGCGTGTACGGAGGACAGATGGGTGGGCAGGCACCCATGGGCTTTCGGATCGACCTGTGGAAGGCGGATCCGGCCACGCCCATAACCCCAGTGGACAACCTACGAGGAGGCGGAATGATCTCCTCGCACCTGGAAAGGCCAGCAGGAGCCCGGGACGTACGCCGTTTCCACCCATTCTACGGAGAAGTACCTATCGCGGGCGACAACTCAGACTTGCTGGACACAGCTCGGACAATCGCATCCGACATCCTGCACCAGTTCGGCATCAGCCGCCACACTGTACTTCCCTAGCGTGAAACCCGAACGTACCAACTCTTGAAACGGTGCAGTTCTTGACCCTTTGGAATTTCCTTGCCTCGCCGGCCTGGGGTGCCCTCGAATCGCTAGGTACCGCTGCCGCCGTAGGGGTAGCGGCCTGGGCCGCGATGCAGGCGCGGTCATCGTCGCGCTCCTCAAATGCGGCCTCGACCACGTTGTCATCAATCGAGGTTCAGCGCCGCCACAGCGAATTGTTGCCTCGGTTCCGATTAACATGCGAGGCCCTCAATCCTGGCTCAGATATATTGCGCCTACGAGTCATGTTGATTGGCCCGTCAGGGCTCGACCGCCTCGATCGTTTGACCGTAACCATTCGGAATGATCACTTCCGCCGGGGAGAGGGCGACTATCGACAGTCGATGGACGGCCCGACACAAGATGAGATCCGCGATTACATCTGGGGCCCATACCGTTTCACGCCTGGAACTGGCCCAGACGACGCCCGCGCCGATCGCTTAGGCCGAGAGACGGTGTACGACACGGCCCTGCCGATCGGCGAAGAGTTGCCGTATCAACTTGAGCAGACCATGCCGGGACACTGGATGAGAAGCATGACGCAACAGGGCTGGCTAAAACAGCGGGGACCCATCGTGCGCCTAGCCTTTACCGCCGAGCATCAGACTCACGGAACCTGGTACTTGCCCTGCGCGATTGATACAACGACTATGCCGATAACGGTAATCGTGCCGCCGGTCGAGCAGGCACCCCTCGCGGCAACAAAGGAGGGCCATTGACCGCCAGGTCTGGCTGACTTGGCCTCCTCGTTCGCCTTCGCGTTCCAGGCGCCCTGTCGCTGGTCAGCAGCGCCCGGAAGCCGGCGCTGGCGCAGGTTGGTGGCCTTGTCGGGCACCACGAACAATTGCGCCACACTGTCCCGCGTGCTGACCATCCAAGCTAGGTACCCCTTCCGCCGGATGAGCCGGCCGGACCACGACGCCGGGCGTCCCCTCTTATGCGAGACGCCCTCCTATGCCGGATGCCGAGGACGACATCTTCGGGGCTGGTACTGGCACCGAGCCGATCCCAGTACCAGCCTGGATGGCAGGTCAGTTCACTGTGTCGCTGTGCAACCGCTCACGAAGAATGCCTGCGGCGGCTGGTGATCGTGGTGGTGAGATTCGTAAGTGCGGCGGCAAAGGCGAGAAGGTCGCCGGCGGCCTGGATGACATCGAGCCACTGCTGCATCGGAACTCCCTGTGTAGTAGTGGGCCGGCCGGCTCCCTGTCTGACGGGTTCCAATACAGCGGTCGAGTAGGCCCTCCGGCCATGGCGTCGGAGGAACCCGAACGTCAGGATGTCGTACAAAGGCCGAGGACCTGGTACTACAGTCGATGAGCGATCAGCCACTACGCTGGCCGTCGGAGGCGGTGGGAGCTGTCAGACGGCAAGCGGAATGGGCAGGATAGGTGTGGATCGATCAAGTTCAGTACCGGGAGTCGATCCGTCCCGGGTAAACACACCGGTCGAGTTGGCCGCCTGTCTGGATGGGCTACGCCGCCGCCGGGACCTGTCGTACGAGGGCATGGAGCGGGAGTCGAGAAAGTTGCGGTCGCGGCCCGGTGAATCGCGGTGGGACGTCCTGGGCAAGAGCACCGTGGGAGAGATCGTCAAAGGCAAACGACTGCCAAGTAAGGGCAAGCTGCTGACCTACCTGGCGGTCTGCCAGGTTGCGTCGGCCGACCTCGCTCAGTGGCTGGCAGCGTGGGAGCGGGCGGGCACCGCCGATCTCACCCAACCCGTCGGTGCGATACGGGTGCGGGAAGCTGCACCGCGGCGGCTCGGCGTCCATGCCGCGATCCACGTTGACGGCGTGCTCGGCGAACTGCCCACGTATGTCCCTCGGGATGTCGACCACCAGGTCAGAGCAGCGCTGGCCGCGGGTGCCGGACAAGGCTGTTTCGTGCTGTTGGTAGGTGGATCATCGGTAGGGAAATCCCGGACCCTGTATGAAGCTGTCCGAGCTACCCTCTCGGAGTGGTGGCTGGTCCACCCCGCCGACTCCGCGGAGATCCGCACCCTGGCCGCGACCCCGACGGCGCGCACAGTGATATGGCTGGACGAACTGCAGCGCTACCTCGGCCGCAATGGCGGCCTAACCGCCGGTACGGCACGAGCGCTGCTTGGGGCCGGAACGGTGCTGGTCGGCACTATATGGTCCGATGAGTACGCCATCCGTGTCGCGCCCCGCCGGCCAGGCAGCGAAGACCACCATGTTTCTGACAGGGAACTGCTTGATCTGGCCGAGGTTGTCGACGTGGCGCCGGTCTTCAGCACTGCGGAGTATCGCCGGGCCCAGGAGTTGGCCGTCGCCGATGGGCGCATCCTGGAGGCTCTCGACAACGCTGACGCCGGAGTGATCCAGGTGTTGGCAGCGGGACCAGAGCTGGTTCGGTGGTGGGAACAAGCCGCCAATGCATACGGTCAGGCTGTGATCACGGCCGCGATCGATGCGCGGCGCCTTGGCGTGGAGACTCCAGTGACGCGTGAGCTTCTCGCCGATGCTGTCCCCGGGTATCTGACCGCCGTCCAGCGCGCCACCGCCCCGAATGATTGGCTTCAGTGCGCCCTCGACTACGCCGCCACACCGCTGCGCGGTGCCGCGTCCGCTCTCAGTCCAGTCGACGACGGCACCATGGGAGGGATCGCCGGGTACATCTCGGCTGACTACCTACTCCAGCGCGGGCGCCATACCCGCCGCACCGTTTGCCCACCCGCCTCCGCATGGCAGGCCCTGGTCGACCATGTCGATGAGCACGATGCGCTGGAAGAGCTGGCGGCTAGTGCCGACGCCCGGATGCTGTACGGCTACAGCCGTCCCATCCTTCGGCGGCTGGCAGAGGCCGGCGACCGCTATGCCCAGATCCACATCAAAATTGAGCAAGGCGACCTCGATGGCGCGGTCGCCTTGGTGCGGGAATGGGAACTCGAAGGGGATCGGGACGCCTTTGACCTCCTGATCTGGACCTTAGAGCACCTGGGTTATGTGAATGCGGCAGCGGCCGAGCTACGGTCCCGAAACCACTGGTACTACTCCGCCTCCAAACTGGTTGGCTTGTTGTCGAACAACGGTCGGCTTGACGAGCTGAGGGTACTGGCCGAAGCGGGCGATGAGTACGCGGCCCGACGGCTGGCCTTCCAGCTCGCTCGGCGCGGGCGTCCGCAGGAAGCCCTTGCCCTCGTGGGTCCTCAGGCTGACGCCACCCCGCCCAACCTATGGGCGACTGCCTGCGTAGTTGACTGCCTAGCACTGCTCGACCGCCTCGAAGAACTGCAAGCACGAGCGGATGCCGGCGATGGATACGCCGAACTTCGGCTTCTAGCCCGGCAGGGCCGCGTAGACGAGCTTCGTTCCCGCGTTGCCGGCGGTGACGAGGAGGCGGAGACACTCATCCTGACGGCACTGCTCGACGTCGGCCGCGTTGACGAGGCCGTGGCCGAACTGCGACGACAAATCGAGGAAGACTTCGACAACGGCGGCGACATCGATCCCGCCGAGCAGCTCGCCGAATTGCTGGCCTCACACAATCTCATCGACGAACTCAAAGCAGAGCTGCGTGCGGGCAATCCCTGTGCTGGACGGTGGCTGGTCAACCTGCTGACTGATCAAGGCCAAGTCGAACAGGCGCACCTGCTGCGACGCTTCGGCCTTAACCCGGACGGCACGGTGGCGGGCCCTACCGGGGGCTGAAAGGCAACACGCAATCGGGGTACTTAACGTGTCCGACACGCTCGCTGGCGTGCGGAGACCCCAAACACCGCCCCGTGCACTCCTTGCGGCTCCACGGGCGGTCGGAGACGCAGTGCCCCTGCAACGCCGCATACACACCTCGGGTTCGGAGATAGCGAGGCCCGATAGTCGCATAGCGGCGTGTGAAAGTATGACAGGGCGCGGGGCCGTCGGGATGCGGGTCGGCGGCCACGAGTTCGCTGGCACGCGAGGCCCCGTGGGACGCGATGAAGTTGGCGACATCCACACCGACTACTTCTCAGGAGTGGGCGGTACATGGCCGCGCCGCAGAAGTGCGCGCCCTGCGGCGAGGGTGCTGTGAATTTGCTGTGCGGTGATGGGGATAGAGTCCTCGCCGCTACGTCGCACGATGCTGATGTACGCGCCTTCGATGCGACCGTCAATGATGGCGCCGTGAACGAGGAAGGGCTTCAGTTCGTCTTCTTGGGGTGGGATGGAGATGACAACCAGCCCCTGGCCCGTAGCGGTTTCGACGGTCTGAACATTGAGGGCTGTTGGGAGCGGGAAGAGCCGATTCTCGATGGCTTGGCGGTAGCGACGGGTGGTTGCTGTGTCGATGGGAACAGCTTTGACGGACCTGACGAGTTCGCCGCCCGGGATGCGCTTGGTGTCCATCCCTACGACGACGATGCCGCCTTCCTCGGCATTCGCGAACCGGCTGACCGCTTCGGCCAGTGAGATCTTCCCCCGGGCTGTCGTCAGGTCGTAGTGCTGCGACTTGACGTCGAGCCACGCCCCTTCGGGCTGGTCGAGAAGAAGGTCAGCCCGGCCGCCGATGATGAGGTCGGCGACGGTTTCACGGGTCAGGTGGCCGGTGTTAGCTGCGTCGAAGAGCGTGGTGACGCTCTCGGCGAGTTCATAGAGCTGGTCCAGGGTCTTTCCTCGGGTGGGGGTTGTGATGAGGGCTTCGTGATAGTAAGGGGCGGTGGAGCGGTGGGCGTCCGCCTGTACGACGGCCAGGTGGGCCTTGAGACGTCGCAGTAATGGCTCGATGAGCGGCGTGACCGTGGCGTAAAGCTGACTGTCGTCGCCGATGTAGTCGTCGCTGGTGAGCGCGCATTGGACCGCAAGGCGACCGTCGTCGAGCAGGGCGAAAGAGACGGAGTCGACGACGGACTCTTTGGGCGAGTACTGATCGTCGGGAGCGAGGTCAATGAGGACCGCCTCGGGATCGGTGTCGCATCGGCGCGCCTTGCGGAGAGCGCGGGCGAGGTCTGTGGCGGTTGCAGTAGAAAGGTCGTTGCGCTTGATGATGAGCGAGCCGGCACCGTCGTATGACCGTCGATGCTCGCCGAAGAACCATGCGTCGTCGTGTGGGTTGTATCTGACAGTAGGGGTCACGTCTGACAGGCTTCCACAACGCGCCTCGGGGAGTCTTGCGGGTGAACGTCTTTCTATGCCGCGATGTACGCACCAGCCGGAGTGGCGACATTGCTGCCGCTCAGCGTGCGCTGGTCCCGGCCGGATAGATGGGTTCCGGTGTGATCGCCTCGCTGGGGATGTGGGCGCGCGCCGACCGGCCGGCCGAGCCATCGCCGCGACCGTCCCGTATGGGTGGCGATGGTCGTCCATCGCCGTCGACACGACCATGTCATCGTTGATCGTCGTTGCTGCTCGTCCGACGCTACCCCGGGCGGTTCGGAAGCCAACGCCAGGTAGACCGGACGGTGGGACACGGGGGCACCCGACGTGCGGACGGAGTCCGGCCGAAAATGCGACTACGCGTCAGCCGACCACGGGTCGCTCGACCGATCCGAGGGCCTCAACGGACGCCAGCGTCTGGTGCCATGCGTCGCGCCACATGGCCCGGCCGGCGTCGTCGACGAGGGCGGCGTCGACCTGGTCGTCGGACTCCCCGTCGATTGGCCATAGTGGCGCGGTGCCGGCCGCGAGACATATGCGAGCCAGGATGGCCCGGCGTACCAGGTCGCGGAGCCGTTCCACTGCGTGGGTGGGCAATTCGCCATTTGGGACGCCAGCGGGCAGGCGGGACAACTTGCTGATCTTTCTGAGCAGGGCCTTCAGCGACAACGAGCCGCCGTGTACCAGCGTGGAGCGCAGGTCGTAGAGCACTTTAATGTCGTTGAAGATCTCTGTGGCTGGGTCCGACGTAGTGGCCAACAGACTCGCCGCGCGGGTTCGCAGTCGTAGGGTGACGTCGCTGGTGCTCGATCCGGATATGGCGGCCTCGAAGGCGGTTGCGAGATCCACAACCTGCTCGAACCACCCGAACGAGTGGTAGGAGAGCACGAACTTGTTCAACGCCATGCCGAAGGAGGTAAAGACCATGCCGGGCTGGGTGCTGCCCTCGACTCCGGCGAGCAAGGCGTCCAGGCCGTCAATGCGAGGTACGTCGTCGGCGCTGAGCACGATGTCCCGCGCGACTGGCGGTGCGATGGAGAAGTACACCGGGCCGGCGCCGCGGAACTGCACGATCCTGGGCTGGGGTGGGTGCAGCGGGCGGCTGGCGCCCTGCACTTCGAACATCGACTCGCTGGCCCCCGGTTTGAGCAGCCGGACCAGCAGCAGGAACCGCTCGATCCGTTGCGACACCGCGTTGTTGAGATTCTCCAGCGTGGGCTGGCTTCCCCGGGCGACGACGACAGCCTCCGGCGGGGCGTACATATGCGGGTCAACGTCGAGGTAGGTGTGCGCTCCGCCGGGCAGTTCGCCCTCGATGATCGCCATCAGCCGACGGGTGTGGTCATGCGCCGGCGCGTCGACCGGCACAACCCGCACCTGCGTGAAGTCGACCGGCTGCCCGTTGCTGGTGGTCATGTGCGAAACCGTGCGGCAGCAAACCACCTCGTACGCATCGGCTGCCAAGGCCGCCTCCAGCTCGCGGACCACCTCTGTGGCGACCGGGTTGCTGGCGGCGAAGTCCTGCCGCGCCGCCAGCCGCGCGATGAAGGTTTCCAAAAGCGGAAGAATATAGGTCCCGGCGAACGCGCGGTCGTGCAGCGCCGTCTGCTCGCTGAAGCGCGGGTAGGCAGTCCCGATCGCCCGCTCCAACGCCGTGTAGGTCGACAGGGGCCTGATGTCGTCGCCGAAGTAGTCCCGGCCCACCCGAAGGTGCCGGCGGTACGGCGAGGGCGGGACGACTCCACGCTGATGAAGCTTCGCCCACGCCTCGGTGAGGAAGGCGCGAGCGGACACGGCGACGGGGCTCTGCGGATCGGTCACGGCCATCAGCATGGCGCACCGACCCGTTGCCTAACCGTCGAATATCTGCCGGGTCTCGCGCCACGGCTGACCGCCGGTGGCAGCCCGGCACCGCGCGTGTCCTGCTCGTCGGTGCCACCGCTGTGATCCATTCCCACAACCTCCCCGTGCGCGTTACCTGGCCGGGGAATCGCATACGCGAGTTGTTGGGCATTCCGCCACAATGGGTGCATGGACCCCGATGAGGAACCGGCGCTGACCGCACTGGCCGAAGAGTTGTACGACATCCGACGGGATCTGGTGCAATCCTTCGCTGACCTGCCGAACTCGGCATCCGTCGTCGACCTACAGCGGAGACTTCTCGGTGAGCACGCCCGGAAGGGCGCAACGCGAGCCGAGCGCGAGCTGTTCAAACGTCATCGGACCAAGCTGCGGGCGATCGGCGACGCGCTGGCGTGGCTGCTGCTGCCTGCGCACACCATCCGAACGCTGTCCAAACACCCGGGTCGCGCGGCGGCGGCGGTGGCCGCCGAGGACGCCGCGTTCGTCATGCGGGTGGTCGACCAACTGTTCCGCGCTGGCAGGGTGCCCATCATCGCGGACCTGACGAACGTCCTGCTGGTCGGGGACGTCGTCGCGGTCGAACCCGGCGGCGGGATAGAGGTCGTGGAGTGCAAGAACACTCGTATTCCGGTGCGACCGCCGGCCAGCGGGAGGCTCGCCAGGCAGCGGCAACGCGGTGAGAGGCTCACGCGCTACCTGCGTGAGAGTGCGATGCCCTACCCCCAGCAGACCCAGCCGACCGTTGCTGCGATCGCTGATGCCCTCGACGTTCCAGCACCCTCGCGTACATTTCCGGCAGGTCAGAATCTCGTCGCGATGGACGTCGACCTGCCCGAGCCGAATCCCGAGTGGCTGGCCACGGCATGCGTGCGGTACGGGGAGTCGCCGCACGGAGTGGGCTTGGTGGAGATCGGTGCTGGCGACTACCTGTTGATCACCGATCGGCACGAGTTCGACGACGATCGAGTCAGAGACGTCGTGCTTGCCCTTCCCCCATTGCGCCAACCGTGTCTGTCTGTGCACTTCGAGCAGCTGAACGAGCCGCGACCATATTGCCGCTCGATCCTGTCGTACCCAATCGACTGGGAGTTTCGGGCCGCGCTGCTGGAGACCGACTTGGTAATGGTCCGCCTGGTCGATCTCGCCATCTTCGAGGAGCGCGACGACGACGGTATCGGTCTGACCCTGCAGGATGGCCTGTTCCTACGGTGGACGCGCGACGAGTTCCACCAGGTGTTCTCGAACCGGTTCGTTGACGAGGTCATGACCGGACCAGTATCAGCGGCCGAGATGCGCACGTGTCTGCTCGACTGTGTGCGCCACGAGGAACAGGACGTCGTGCCGCTCGTCATGGAACCTGATCAGGTTTCACGGGCCGATGAGATGGACCGAGGAAGCGGCAGCAACGTGTGGTACACCACCGTGTATCCAGCCCACGATGGTGACCTCGTACTTGTCGGCAGCGCCGCTGACGCTGGCCTCGATACGGTTCCTGGGGTGACGCACACTGAGTACTACCCGGCTTCCCGGCGGCTGATCGTGTACGCCGATGAGGACATCCTGCTCGACACTGAGATGGCGGAAACCGAAACTGACGTCCCAACCGACAATACGGCCCGTCCAATCTGGGGCGACGTACAGCTCGTCCAGGATGGTGATCCAGATACCGTCGCACTCCCCGATTCATAGTCATCCGGCATGCGGCGACGACCTGCCGTAGACAGACGTACCGGGGGGGGGGACAACGTAGATGTACTCCGCTGGTCGTCTACAGCCGGCTGGCGCTACGCCCAGGTGCCTCTGCAGTCCGGTTCCACGAATCACCATGACAACCCATGAAGCCGCACGGCGCGGCCTGCCCGCGACTGCCCGTTGGCCGGGCAGTGCAATCGCAGCACTGTTGGAGGCCCTGCCGATCTTCGAGGCAGCGACTCACTGCTTAAGAGCGCCACCCCATGGGGTGTGCTGATCATCGAAGCGGCCTACCCCTTGCCTCCGCTACGGCGATCCTGACCTGCGGCATTCGACGTTCCTCCGGCTATGGGTGGTCCGGCGCAAGCTGGGCCGCCGACCGTCAGCGCTCCGTCGTGGCAGCAGGTCGAACGCGAGGCCAATGAACGGGTGGTAGGAAGGGGCTGCGGCACAGCAGGCCCTCGTGGCTCGAGGACCTGCCACACGAAACCGAGCGCGTCGAGGACATCGATGCGCCACTGCGGGACCTTGCCAAGCCGGCGCTGCTTGCGGGTGTTGTGCGTGACGTGGCCCAGCTTGATTCCGTGCTCGCGGTGTTCGCGCGGTACTCGAAGGTGTCCCTCGCGGCGGGCGAACGAGGTGAATGCGGGGATGTAGACATCTGCGAACCGGGCGTTGTTGACCCGCCACACCATGCCGAGGGCGTCTAACATCCACACCTGTTCCGCGTCGAGCTGCTCGCCCTCGTCGCGTGGTCTCAGGTAACGGCGGCGCAGGTTGTGGATGAACCCGCCGAGGTCGTAACCGTCTTCAAGGTGGTATCGGGGCACTACAAGGTGCCCTTCGCGTTCGTGGAACGCCACGGCGGCGGAGATCCCGGCGAACCAGAGGCGTGTGCCCGGGTTGTCGATGAGACGCTCGACGACGCACCGTCGCAGCCGTATGCGGTCGTTGAGACTGCGGCGGTGCACGGGCGCGATGATGTTGGCGTAGGAGGGAGGAACGTAGGCGGGCATGCCGAGGGTGTGGCGTCCTTCTGTCAGGGGTTGACCGTGGTCTGACGTCAGATCCAGAGAGTGCGGCTAGGGCATCAGGGAGGGTGATGCCGTCGGCATCAGACACCGCCGCCACCCGCCCGATCGGTGGTGGCTCGGCGGCGCTGACTCGGCTCGCGTTGCCCGGCGTCGGCGCTCGCGGCGTCGAGTGGTGACTGCCGCGTCTTCTCACAGGTCGAAAGCTGCGGTGACGAGGTTGTGGTCGCTGTTGCGTTTCTGGGGATCGTCGGGTGGCGGGTGCACGCGGTAGGTGCCCGGCACGTAGCGCGGGGCGAGGGCGGTGTTGGCGAGGAGCCAGTCTTTGATGACGGCACCGTTGGGCACGACGCGGTTCACGGTCGGCGCGTACGCCAGCTCGGGTGGGGTGCCGGTGGCGTGGGCTTGCTCGCAGACGGCACGGAATCCCATGTCGTCGTGCCGCTCGCCGCAGTGTTCGTCGTGAACGCCAATGAGGTAGTCCAGTGCCCGGGTGTCGGCGATGACGTCGTCGCCGACGTTGATGCCTTCGTGGTGGCGGCATTGCGGTTCGGCGTTGCGCCAGTTGCGTTGCGGCAGGTGCGGTCCGGAGGCAGAACAATTGAGGTCGCCGCACACCAGGATGGGGTCCTTGTGTGGTCCGTACCGGCCCACCTGCTTGGCCTCGAACAGGCGCCGGTCGCCGCAGGTCGAGTCCCAGTGCTGCGCGATGACGCCGAGCCGGGTGTCGGTGGCGTTGACGGTGAACCAGCCGATGTTGCGCCAGTCGTCGAAGACGCCCTCAGCACCGTGTCCCACCCACGACCGCACGGTCAGTGCTGCCGGGTTGTAGAAGACGGCCGGCGCGATCGGCCCTCGATCCAAGTGCCCGAGCAGCCCCACGTACCGCACGCCGAGCGTCGCGGACAGGGCCGCGGCGGCCCCATGCAGACCCTCCCCACCGAGGTCGGCGTAGCCGCGCCCCTCGCATTGGACGATTACCGCCGGTGCGGTGGTGAGGTGGGCGAATGCGGCGGAGAGCTTGCTGAACTCGTGTCGGCGGCTGGTCTTGTTGAACCCGCCGGACTCATAGTTGAACAGCGCCGTTTCCAAGAACATGAGTTGCCCCCTCCGGTCCGGATGGTGACGCCGTTCGTCTGCGTGGTCGTAGCGATCTCCCCGGCAGGTCGGGGCCGGTCGCCAGTTGTCGGCGCAGAGGTGTGGACGCCCGCGCGGGACTCGCTCGGTGCCCCCGTTGTGCACCCGAGCGGGCCGCTTCCCTCACAGCAGCGGCCCGCCCTGGTCTCATGGGGGCGGTGGTGGCACCCTTTCGATCCCCTCGACGACCAGGTGATGCCGCCACATGGCCACCGCTTCCGATTCCCAGTTCGGCACCAGGGCGGGGCCGAAAGCGGCCTGCAGCAGCCCGCCGACGGCCTGGGCTACTTCGTCGTCGGGGTGCTCGTGCGTGGCACGCTCCAGCGCGACACTCGCGAGGGCTCCGTTGCCGCCACGCCACGCGGTCACCGCAAGCAGCACGAGAGGTGCTGCTGACAGCGACGCGTCCAGTCGGCGAACCACCTCGGCCCAGATCGCGATCTCGTCTTGACACCCGGTGTTGCCTCGCCAGGCCATGAATCGGCCTTGCTTGTGAGTGAGCAGGACAGCCAGGCGTGCCACGTCGACGTCACGCAGTCGATCGCCTCGGTGATAGTGCGTCAGGGCGCTACCGATGGCGTTGACCCATGCCACGGCGATGCGCAGGCCGCGTAGCCAGTGTTGAGGTGCCGCCGTCGCTGGTGGCGGCAGCGTCGCCCAGGCTTCCTCGATGGCGCGGGGAATCGACTGATGCTGCTGCACGGTGGCTACCAGCGCTTCGCGGTTTGGCTGGATGACCGTGCCAGCCACGACGGCGGCCACCTCTGCGGCGCTGCTGCCGAGCTGGACGGGTTTGCCTTCGAGAGGACAGCAGTCCGGCAAGGTGCAGAGGTACGACCAGTACAGGCCGTCGGTGACGCGCACCGCTTCGAGAATGCGAGTCCCGCTTGGTTCCAGCGCCGCGATGAGCCCCTCAACAGCCGGGGTCACATCGGTTGCGGGGCCGTAGCCGGCCACCATGGCAGCGTCAGCGCCCTGCCGGGCAAGGCAATTCAGCAACTCGTCTGGTGAGGTGTCCAGCGCACCTCGGACGGCGTACTCCAGGTTGTACCTGCGCACACCTACCGCCACGATGCTGTGATCGGGGTGGAATCCCAGCATGAGCGGCACCGCATCGACAAGGTCGGCCGCCGTTCGCACGGTGAGGCGGGGCGTCGCGTCCACTGCTATTACCCCTCGTCTCCACCACTGCTCTTGGCAGGCGCTGGCCTTCGCCACATCGGCCACAGCGACGGGCCGTCCGGCAGCCGGATCTCGCCGGTCACTTCGTAGCCGTGGCGCAGGTAGAGGTCGCGGTTGCGTTCGTTGCTGGCTTCCAGGTATGCCGCGTGCTGCAGCTCGTCGAGGTGGGCGTGGTGGTGGCCCAGCATCCACGTCCCTTGACCCAGGCCCTGGCGGCCCGGGTGAACCGCAAGGAAGGCAAGGTACTCGTGTTTCAGCCTCGGGTGCGCCGCGGCCATAGCCCGATCGAGCTGTGCGAAGCGCTCCAGGTGAGGGCCAGCCACCAGGGCCAGCCAGCTGTCGTAGTTGGCGGGGTGTCCGTCGAGAGCCTGGGGCGGGTACCACAGGGCTGCGCACGTCAGCTCCTCGTTGACCTCGATCGTCCCGCGCCGCAACGCGTCGTCAGTCCACATCGTGAAGTAGTTGCGGTAGGTCTTCAGGCGCTCCTCGGGGTCACCTGGGACCAGCCAATCGGCGACCGGGCCGTGCAGGAATGCCTGAGCGAGCAGCTCCGCGACCGCACGCAGGTCATTCGGGGTAGCGCGGCGGATGCTTCGATTGGGCAGCACCACCGCTTGGTCCCAGCGGGCTCCGTCGCGGTTCATGCCCGACCCCCTGCGTGCGCCGGGGTCGGCCGGCCTGCGGCGACCGGCTGAGCAAGGTTGGCACCGCGACCGATCGAGGCGTAGACGTCGGGGTTGAACGCACGCAGCGCCAGCGCCCACACAACCCCGAGGACGGCGGTGATCAGGTACGCGGCCGGGATCCACCAGCGGAGCGGGTCCGTTGGGGCGACCCCGAGCAGGATGTCGAACTCCTTGATGGTGGTGTAGAGGACCCAGCCGAGCACAAGAGTCGCCAGCGCCGGAGCCCCGAACACCCGATACGGGCTTTCACCGCGCGCATCGCGGGTGAAGTACGCGACCACCGCGGCGGAGGTGAGCACCATCAGGATCAGTACCCCCAGCCCACCGATCACGGTCACCCAAAAAAATAGGTGTACGTACGGGTCAGCACCGGCCACGGCGTAGCCGACGAAAAGGGCCAGCGCCAGGATGCTCTGGGCGAGCGACCCAACCCAGGGAGCACTGTTGCGCCGGCTGGTGCGACCGAACGCGGCGGGCAGCACCCGCTCTCGGCCGAGGGCGAACGCGTACCGGGCGACGGTGTTGTGGAACGCCAGGAGCGCGGCGAACAACGAGGTGATGAACAGCAACTCGCCGAGGGTGATGATGGTGTTGCCCACGTACGGACTGGCCAGGTTGAAGATGAGCTGAGTGCCGTCGCTGGTGGCCCGCTCGACGATGCGGTCCGGTCCGGTGGCGACCGACATCGCCCAGGCCGCGCCCCCGTAGAGCAGACCGATGACGCCGACCGCGATGAACGTCGCGCGGGCCACCGTGCGTCTCGGGTCCTTGGTTTCCTCGGAGAACACGACGGTCGACTCGAACCCGACGTAACCGGTGATCGCGGTGACCAGTGTCGCGCCGATGCCTGTTGCCCACAGCAGTGACGGGTTGAGGGTGGCGAAGGTGAGATTCCCGTCGGCGGGGTGACCGATCATGACCGCGCCGAAGAGTGCGGCGACGGCGCACTCGGCCACGAGCAGGACGGCCAGCACCCGGCCGTTAAGGTCGACGCGGAGCTGACCGAAGATCGAGACCAGTAGCCAGCCGACCAGCGCGCAGGGCAGCCAGTGCACGTTCAGCCCGGCATGGGTGTCGAGGAACTGGGCCAGCACGACGGCGAACCCTCCGTAGAGGCCGATCTGCATCGCGTTGTAGGCCATGAGGGCAATGAACGCTGCGCCGGTGCCGGCGGGTCGGCCGAGCCCTTGGGCGATGTAGGCGTAGAAGGCACCCGCGCCGAGGACGTGGCGGCTCATGGCGACGAAGCCGACGGCGAAGATCGCCAGGATGACGGCTACAAAAATGTAGGCGATGGGCATGCTGATCTGACCGGTGATGGCCCACCCGGCGGTGGCACCGCCAGCGATGACGGTCAGCGGCGCGGCGGCGGCCATCACGAAGAAGACCACCGACAGGACGCCGAGCTTGTTGCGCGCGAGGGTGTTCGCGACGTTGCTCACCCGGGCTGGAGAGCGTGGAGCCGTGATCATCAAGCAACTCCTGTTTGCGTGAGAGATAGGGTTACCGGTGGTGCGGTTTCAGGCGCGGTAGCTCAATACCGCTGCACCGATGGACAGGCGTACCTGATCCACCACTGCGCGCATCGGCCGCCATAGCTGCGGCAGTTGGCGACGCAGATAGGCCAGCTCGTCCTTGTTGGCGGTTCGCAGAACGACGCCGGTGAGTCCGGTGGCGTCGGAGAGGCTCGCCAGGACCAGCGCTTCGAAGTCCATCGGCATGCTGTGCCGGATGTAATGCGCAAGCATCACCCACGGCGCGGCGGCGCGGGTCGAGCTGGTAGGGACGTACTGGATGCCATCACGTCGGAGGAAGCGCCGTGTTGCTTCACGCTTCAGCTCCCCGGACTGCATCAAGCGCTCCGCGACCTGGTCGTAGGCATGAACGCTCACAAAGGCGAGCCAGGTGGACAGGTCGTGGACCTCGGGCTCGCGGGCGATGCTCTGGAAGACCATGTGCGCCGTCGCGTCCTGCGGTGGTGTCGGTCTTGGAGTGACGGTGAGATGCCCGCCTTCAACCCAGATCTTCTGCTCGACGAGCAGTTCTCCGAGCAGCGCAGCCGCCAGTCCGAGCGCGATCGTGTGTTCCGCCAGTAGCGGCCGGCCACTTGTGTCGTCGTGGGTCAAGCGGAAGAAATCGTCGGCGATCACCTCAGGGCCTTTTCTACTCGAGCGGGACGGACGGGCAGGAATCGACAGCATGAGCACGAGGTGTGTCGGGGACGGACTGGTCCGCCAGCCGCGCTCCTTGCGCTCGCGTCGGCTGCGTTTTCCGGACGCACCGTTCACTCATGTCGAGCCTCAGCCGTCGCAGAGACGGTTCGGCGGGGTCGCGCCGGGATGCTTCACCGAGGACCGCCTTTGCCTGCTTGTCCTCGGCCGCACCGCGGCGAACATCGGGCACAAGTCCCATAGGGCTGAAGGGCTGATCAGCGCTGGGCAGGAACCATTTGCGGCGTCCCATTGGCGAGCCTCCAAGAGCGGGTCGACCAGGCAATGCGCGTGCGACCCGGTAGCTGAGCGCGGGGCCTTCCCGGCCCACGAGGACGTTGAACCGAGGTCGGCAGCCGACCGGTGGGTTAGCCATCGCGCTCCGCTGCGGGTTTCTGGGCGCGTACCAGTAGGCAACAGGTAGCGTCGCCGTCCGGGGTGAGGATGGAGTCAACGTGCCGGTGGTGCAGCCCGGCTGCGTTCACTGCGGCTTTCCAACCCTCCAGACCGGATAGCCAGCGGGCGACGGGTACATGGCTCCCATCAGCCAGTCGCATCAGGGCGCGTCGCGGTCCGAGCCAGGTCGGGTCAGGTACGGAGAACAGCAGTCGGCCTCCGGGGCGGAGTTGTTGTGCAATCAGCGGCAGTAGCTGCTCGGGCGGGCAGAGACCGATCGCCCCGAAGATCGAGAAGCAGATGTCAAGAGGGCGGGTGCGGGTGAGGAAGACACGCGCGTCGCCGCAGCGGAACCGGATCGGCAGATGTCCCCACCGGATGCGTGCCCGACTGATCTGCGTGGGCGCGAGGTCGACTCCGATGCAGTGGGCGCCGCGCGCCGCGAGGGGGGCGAGGTTGTCACCGTTGCCGCAGCCGAGTTCGGCGACGGTCAGGCCGTTTACGTCGCCGAATAGCTCGGTGCTGGGGCCGTGGCCGGGATACTGCGTCCATTCGACCCGCCCGGGTGCCATAGGCTGGTCGTGCGGTAGCGCGAGTCGCGCCTCGCGGTCCCAAGCCTGCCGGTTGACGGTGGTGGAGATGCTGGCGCGCATCGGTTAAGACCGGGTGACGTCGAGGCAGGACTGAACGTTGCGCATCTTCTTGCCCAGGTTGATAAGGCTGCGGGCAGCGGCCTTGAAGTCTTTGGAAGCAGCGCGCATGGCGGCCAAGTTCGCTGCGTCGGCATGGGGGTTGGCCTTGACCCAGCGGTCAATGGCGCGGGCGACGTGTTCAGCGAGTTCAGCTTCCTTGGTCATCACGCTGCGGAAGTGGCCGGCAGATTCGGTCCAGTTCCACGGGTGGGGCTCGTGACCTGTGCCGGCGGTGTCGAGCTGGTAGTTCGTGTATTTCAGCGAGGTGCTGATGCCGTCGAGCATGTCTCGGACCGTCACAACCCGGCCGCTGGTGTCTCTGGCTACCGTCACTGCCACTCCTCAAGGTTCCCGGGGTGGCCGTGCGCGGCGCGGGGGATGCCGCGCACGGCCACCGGTTCGGATTGTGGTGGCCCGCGCGGGCAGGATGAAGCGGCAGGAGACCCCGCGCGACCACCGGTTCTGTCAGCTCAGCGGGGCTAGGGTGCGCTCGATCCAGGGCACGCGCATGTCGGCCAGCTCGCGGCGCATCGTTTCGACGTCGGTGCCGAAGGGCACGACGCAGCCGCCGGACATGTTGGGAGCGCCCTGGCAGGCGTGGACCAGCCTGCCGCCGAGAGCCGCGTGCGCGAGGATGCTCTCGCGCCGCCGCGACTCGTTGAACCAGGTGCCGTGATACAGCTCGTCGAGCACTTCAGCGGTCGCCTTGTCCAGATCGTAGACGACCCGGGCGGCGGCGCACAGCATCCAGGCCGGGGACACGTTGCTGATGTGCCCGTCCAGCTCGACTCGGTTCAGCGCCATCAGGGTGCCGCATTCACGCAGCATCCGCAGAGTCCCGTCCGGCACAAAGTCGAGGCCGGGATCCTGCAGGTGCTCCTCGCGAAACATGTAGGCGTACACGTCGTGCGCGGTGCGCAGCACCTGCGCCGGGTCGCTGGTGGAGTAGCCGTGCTCCTTGACGAAGTCCAGCACGAGCTGCTCGATCGTCAGGTCCTCGCTCTCCACCGCCGGCAGCAGCTCGTCGCGGACCCCCTGCCAGTCGCACAGCAGCCAGCTCGGGTTCTCGTAGCGGAAGAAAAATTCCTCCGGCCTGATGGTCAGCGTCGATCCGTCGATGGTGATGCCGGGGATGCGCTCCCAGGTCTTGGTGAACGGCGTGGGCAGGTCGACCTTGATAAGGTCTGCGGTGGCTACCGTCATCGCGGTAATTCCTCTCCAGAGGGGGATGTGATCCGTTTGCGGTGGTTAGGCGGTCCTGCGGAGCTAGCCGGCTAGCAGGGCCGCCGCCATGAACGGCGTTGTCGAACAGCCGTGGCTCACCTCCTTCTCCGGTGCGGCTCGTATCCGGTCACCGACGCGCCCACCTGGCTGACGGCGTTCCCAAGACCATCGCAGGTCGGCCGATCACGTGACACCTCGATGACGGGCCGTACATGCACAAATCTGTGGGTGGCCCTGACCAGCAGTCATGTGTCTAGGGCAGCGGATACCCATCAGGATGGGTAGGGTGTTCGACGCCATCAGCGTCGATCGCTACGCGCCGCTTCTGTACGCCGTTGGGAGGCAGATTGGGATCCAACGCATCCCCGCACCAGCGTCTTACTCCCCAGGCACGGGGCCGAGAGCTTGCTCGACTTGGCAAGCAATTGTGGCGGGAGTTGGGCTCTGTCAAGTCCGTCGCTGGGGAGCTGATGAGTCGGAACCCCGACGTTCCCAGCATCCAGGCGTTCCGCTATGCGGCCGGACTTTCGCAGGATCAAGCCGCCGTACGCTATAACGAGGTCGCCGGACACCAGACCAGCCTGGGGGGGACGACGATCAACGCCTGGGAGACTTGGGCGCGAACGCGTGGTTCGGGGTCCCCGCCACCCTTCTCTAGCCTTCTTATTCTTGCCACTGCATACAGCAGGGGGCCTCTCGGAGTCGCTAAAGAAAACATATCGCCTAGCGACCTCGTTGCGGAGGCTTATGAACGACTGGCACCGGAAGACCAGATCGCACTAAAGGCAGTTTCGGCGAGGAACAGCGGTTGGAACGAGGGACCGAGGAGTCCTGCTGCAATCGGCACAACAACAACGTCCGTGTTGGCAGGCTCGAACATCATTGGGCCCGACTTTAACCTGACTGTACCAACCGTCGACTTCGGAAACCCTGAAATTTGTGTCTTCACGTTACCGAATCTACGTCCTGGCAACCTCCTCGACCTCACCTGGGAAACGTTCGGTTTCGGTATAGAGCGGATCATTCGACAGATCAAGAACTTAGGTGGGCGGCTCGACGTAGACATCTGCTTCGGCGTAAACGAGGCAGGGCTGGTCATGGCCACATTTCTTGCGTCAGCCCAGTTTTCCCGTTGCGCAATTGGATATCTGCGCTGCAACAGGGTGCGAAACGAAATCACCCTCGCTTCCAATTCGTTCTATCCCGACTCGGGCGCGGCGCCGACAATTCTGATTTGTGATTTCGAGGTCAAACACGCCGACGTCGTCGGCTACCTAGCGCAGGAGATCAGGCTTCGATACCCCAACGCATTGCTTTACTTTGCCGTCTTTGGAGCGATGACTAAAGGTTCGGATCTTGAGGTGGCCAGCTTCGACGACCTGACCGGGGCTCAGATCATGCGAGCGGCAGACTTTTCGGCTGTTTTCATAGCCGCAACAATGAGCCCACCCGGCATTGAGCCACCACTCGAATTACGATAGCGACGCAGGAGACACAATGGACTACAAGGATCAACTGCCAGACCTCGCTCGGCTAACCGCAGAAGTCGTGGATGCCGTCATGCTTGAGATCAGACCTAAGCTGCTCGAAGCGGCTTTCAGCGGAAAGGTCGGAGAGAGCGAGAACCTACGACACTCGGACAACTTTCTGTCGGTACATGATATGTGGATGCACGAGCGGTACCGCGAGCTGATGAGTCGACACCTGAAGTCATTTGTCTACGCCTCCGAAGAAGCCGAGCCGGAAATTGTGGGCACTGAATCAGACCCAGACTTGTGTGTTCTCGTTGATCCACTCGATACAAGCGAACTGGCAGTACGGGGACTCCTAGGCTACACGCATGTCATGATTTACTCGCGCACGCTCGCGCGACCGATCGTGTCCGTAGTGGGCGACATATTCCATCACGTCCGGTTGTACGTAGCCGCTCGATACGACGACGGGGAGGATCGCGCCTTCGCCTTTACGGAAAGTGGCTCGGGGCACGCGCTGCGACGACGTGAGCCGAAGCGCCTCTCGGAATCTCTGCTCACCAATTTCCTCATGCGTCCGACTGAACGGCTTATGCCTCTCAGCCGCCAGCAGCGACTCATGGATGCTCTCGATCGCCCTGACCAAGATGGTAGAAGCCGAGGCAGAATTGGCGTCGACTTCGGTTCGGTGAGCCTTTGTCATGTTGCGGCGGGCTTCACCGAGGGCGTGCTTGAGTTCGCAAAAGGCTTTGCTATTTGGGATCTCGCTCCGGGCCACTATATCCTCCATGCCGCAGGCGGAACAGTGTTAGACCTCGAAGCGCAACCTATTTCGCTTGACTACGAACTCACGGCGCTGTCGGATATCGTGACCGCGATGGACCGACGGCAGAAGTTTGTCGCCGCTGGAAGCCGCACCCTAGCTGAAGAGATCGTTCAGTATCTAGAGGTTTGAAAAAGTCGGCTAACCCCAACCGTACTCGGTTAGTTCCTCACCTTGAAGCCCCAGCACTTCAGCATCGCCTACTTCGCGACGAGAGGGGGCAATGCCAGTAGAGTTAGGAACCGACGGCAACTGCTAGGAACCAACCGGCTAAGAGAGCGGGCCCAGGGGTTGCAGCGCCTCTCGGTGTTGCAAAATTCGCTGCAACGCGGCGAAAACGCTATGGAGATTCAGGCCAGCAAAAATGCCGAGTGCTGCAACCTCTAGGCCCAGCCAGCCTATGGCGCCCACAAGCCAACCGGCTACGAGAGCTGGGCCTCCACGCCCGCCGAAGCCGCGGACACCCTCGTCTGGCTTGCCACGCTGCCACCAGACGGCCCGGCCGGGGGGCTCTTCTCCCAGCGACGCCCACTCGCCTGGTAGCGGTATCGCCGGCAGGCGGGGCGGGCACCGAGCTGCCTCTGCGTGATCAACAGATGACGTGAACGAGATCTTCATGTTTGACTGTGTGCATGCAGGCGGGGGAAGCGCGGCTGTCGATCGATTGTGGTGACGCCAGCACCGTGGCTGTTCTTGCCTGGGCTGACGGCGGCGCGTCTGTCCTCTCGTTTGACGGGTTGCCGTATCTGCCCAGCGCTGTGTACGTGGGCCCCGACGGGGAGGTACGGACAGGGCATCGGGCGTGGCAGGCCTCCGTAGAGCAGCCGAGCAGTTTCATTCCGAGCCCTCGCCGCGCCGTCGACGACAACGTCATGGTCGACAAGACGCCGGTGGAGGCACTCGCGCTGGCGGCGGCGCCGCTGCGCACGGTCGCGGCCGAGGCCGAGCGGGTTGCTGGTGGGCCGGTGCGGGATGTGCGGCTGGTGGTGCCGGCAGGTTGGGGGCCGCGACGCCGTACGTGGATGAGGCAGGCGGCGCATCGGGCGGGTCTTGCGCAGCCGCGTCTCGTCGAGGCCCCGGTAGCCGTTGGCGACCATTTGCTGACGACCGGCCTGCAACTGCCGGTCGGGGCGTTCATCGTCGTCTGCGACGTCGGCGCGGGCGCGGAGGTGACGGTGCTTCGCCGGGGCCCGGCTGGGTTCGAGGTCCTCTCGACCCTCGCTGACCCTGCCGCCGGCGGCACCGCCGTCGACCTGGCCTTGACTGCCGCTCTGACAGGCGGCCGGGACGCGACCGGCGACGGCATGGGCGATTGGGCGACAACGCAGAGCGTCCGCGCTGCGAAGGAGACGTTGGGCGCGCACCCTGCCGTCACGGTGCCGCTCGCCGGGCAGGCACCGGTCATCGCGAACAGCGCCATGCTCGTCGAAGCCGCTCTGCCGGTAATTCGACGCGTGGCGGAGCTGGTCGGGGAGACCATCGCCGCCGCCGAACTCTCCCCCAGCGACCTGGTGGGGATCTATTGCGTCGGCGGCAGTGCCCATTTGCCGCAGTTGGACACGGTCGTAGCGGAGCACACAGGGATCGCCGCCACGGTTGTTCCCGAGCCTCAGCTCGTGGCGGCCCGGGGTGCCGCGGACGCTCGTGCCTCGAACCCCGGGATGGCGGTCGCGGTGGAGATGCCGGTGCCGCCGGTGCGACGGGCGGTGGCGATCGCGGTGCCCGGCTTCGCGTCGCTCGCCCTGATCTGGCAATGCCTGCTGACTGCCGACGAGCACAACGTGATGAACGTATACCGCTCGGTGCAGTTGAACTGGGGTGAGTTCGCGATGGCCGCCGTGTTCGCCCTGCTGGCATGCCTCGCCGCCGGCACCGTTCTCGGTTCCCTGATCGCCGCGCGCAACCCGACGCCGAGTACCCGAACCGAGGGCGGGAAGGTCAGTATCGGCATCCTCGCCGCAGTCAGCCTCGGCGCGGCCATCGCCGGCCTCTACGCGGTCGTCACCAGCCAGTACTTCGGCGAACCCGTAGGCCCCTTCCTGAAATGGGCCCTGTGGCCGATCGCCCCGATCGTGGTGATGGCCGTGGCGATGGCGGTGGTCGCCGCCCGACAATGGCGTGCCCCACACGGCGGCTGGTCGGCGCTGCTGGCCGCCCCGACCGGATCGATCGTCACCGCCGGGCTCGGCATGGGGATGATCCAATACTCGCTGACGGCCGACAGGTGGCCCGACCGGCTGTTGTTAATCGACATCGCCGGGCGCGTCGGTGGACTCCTCCTCGGCGTCGGGCTGGTCATGGCGCTAGTGACTCCGGTGATGTTCCGTCTCATCCTCAGTGCCCCCGTCGCGGTGATCAGCGCCGCGATCGTCAGCAAGCAGGCCGCCGGCATTCTCGGCGTCAGCTATGCCGTGGCCGTGGCGATGTGGTGGGCGGCCCGCTTGTGGACCCGTGTCGTTCGCCCTGCCGCCACGAGCCTCGTCGGTGGGCAGGGATCTGTGGGTGCCGGCCCGTCGGGTGGGGGTGGGTGAGGTGCGGTGGCCGCGCCAGCTGATGTCGCTGCTGGTCGTCCTCGCGCTCCTGGCCGGCCCGCCGATGGTGCTGCTACTCCTGATCGGCCCACCCGTACGGAGGTGGCCGAGCAGCGAGCAGGTACAGGCGTGGGTTCAGCAACCACTGACCGAGCAGACCCTCACCGCCGCCTTGACGATCGGCGCGTGGCTACTGTGGCTGCTGCTCGCCTACACCGTCGCCGTACGGGTCTTAACCCGTCTACGCACGACCGTGGGATGGCTGCGCCGGCTTCCGCTACCGACGCCGCTGCAAGCGACCGCCAGCGGGATGGCCGGAGCCGCAGTCTTCGGCGTCGCCACCAACGCGGTCACCGTCGCCCCGCCGCAGCCGTCGCCTCCGCTTGCAGCAGGGATGTCCGAGGATTCCGACAGAGTTAGCCCCATTCGAGGCGACACAGCGGCGAGCGATGACGGGATTCACCTGGCTGGCGGCTGGCTGCCTGACGAGGTTGCCGGGCAGGTCGCTGCCTCCGCATCCCTCGTCTGGCTGCGCCGCCGCCGCGACTACCGGCCCCGCCCACCCGGCCCGAACCGACCCGAGGAACTCGACGCCGTAGGACTGCCTCCCACCGTCGCGGCCGTGCAGGCAGCCTTCGCCGACGCTCCCGCCCCGTCGATTGCACCGGAGTCGTCGGCCAGCTTCGCCGCCCTCGTAGGTGCCCTCCCGGTCAGCGGTCTGGGCATCAGCGGAGCAGGCACGCTATCGATCGGCCGAGGACTGCTGATCACCGCCCTGCTGGCCGGGCACCACCTCCGCACCCCAACGCTGATCACCACCAGGGCAACACTGACCAGCCTCCTGGGCGGCGACGCGCAGACGCTCAACCGGCGACTACCACAGCTCACTACCGTGGACACCATCCGCGACGTTACGCGGCTCGTCGATCCCACCACCTCACCGAGAATCGTCCTCCTGCTGAAGGAGGAGTGCGACGGCTACGACATCAGCCACCTCGCTGATATGACGGCCATGACCGCTGGGCGGGTAGTCGTTCTGGGAGGATGGCCGGCGGGCCCGACCTGGCAAGCCGCAGCGACAGGCCACCTGCACGACCCCTTGCGCCCCGACGAACCTGGACCTCGACTCTGTGTGCTGGACCAGGTGGCGGCGACTGACCTACTCGCCGTTATCGTCCACCCCGACCCGACACCGCCCTCAGCGGCTCCGGGCCCACTCCTGCCGCACGTGGTGCCACCGAAGACCCGCCTACCGCGGCAGACGACCCGAGACGAGCCCCGCAGCCGGCCCGATGCATCCTCTCGGCGGTTTCACCTACGCGTCTTAGGCGAGCCGACCCTGCTGATCGGTGGCGAACCCGTCACCATCCGCCGCAGCGCCGCCCTCCAGATCCTCGTCTTCCTCGCCACCAACCACCCCACCGGCGCTACCACCTCACAGCTGGCCAATGCCATCTGGCCGGGTGTCCCCCGCCGCTCCCTCACCGGACGCCTCTACACCACCCTCAGCGAACTCCGCACGGTCATCCGGGACGCCAGCGGGATGCACGCCATCGAACACACCGACGACCGCTATCGCCTCAACCCGGCACACCTCAACGTCGACCTGTGGCAACTGCAAGCCGCCATTCACCACGCCGCCAGCACCGTCACCAACACCACCGCTGCCTGGCAAGCCATCCTCGACGCCTACCCCGCTGACCTCGCCGCCGGACGCACCTGGCCATGGCTCGACCCCATCCGCGAAACGACCCGCCGGCATGTCATCGACACCTGCGCCGCCCTCGCCGACGCCGAACTCGACCCCCAGCGGGGCCTCGCCCTGTTGCAGACGGGCCTGCGCATCGACCCATACAACGCAGACCTACACGCCCGCGCCCGCAGCGCGCTCACCGCTCACGGTGACCACGAAGCGGCCACCGAACTGCAGGGCCGCTACCTGCACCTCCTGTCGAAGGCAGGACTCGACGACGATGCCCCCGATCGCCTCCCGCGCAGGGCCAGCAACGCAGCCGGCGTCAGCCGGCAATAGCCCGACTCACCCAGCCTGAACCGGCCTCGGTCCGTCTGCTCGCGTACCCTCCGCGCGCTCGGCAACTAATCGCGGCGTGGATGACGAGCCTGACGACGCATCCGGCCAGCGGCGGCCTGTTGTGATGCCGCCGCTGGCCAACGTTGCGGTCAGGAGCTGCAGGTGTTCAGCATGGCCTGTAGCGCGGACTTTTCCGACGACTGCAGTCTCAGGCCCCAGTTGTACTTCACGGTGATCCACATCTTGCTGTACGTGCATCGGTACGACGACAGGGACGGCTGCCAGGTGGACGGGTCCTGGTCACCCTTGGACTGGTTGACGTTGTCCGTCACCGCGATCAACTGCGGGCGGCTCAGGTCGTTGGCGAAGCTCTGCCGACGGCTGGTCGTCCAGGAGTTGGCGCCGGAGCGCCACGCCTCCGCGAGGGGCACGACGTGGTCGATGTCAACGTCGGAGGCCGCCGACCAGGTCGCTCCGTCGTACGGGCTGTACCAACGGCCTGAGGTGGCCACGCAGGCGCTGTCGACGACGACGGAGGTGCCGTCGCGCTTGAGGACCTGCTCCCGGGTGTTGCAGCTGCCGCTAATGGTGATCCAGTGCGGGAACAGGTCCCGGGAGTAGCCGCTAGTCGAGCCTTCTGAGGCCACGGTCAGCGCGTTGAGCTGCGATTGCGCTGTCGCCTTCGATGGGATGCCCGGGGGCGTGGCGGACGCCGGCTGCGCGCTGACGCCCAAGAGGCCAGCGCTCGCGACGACTACGGCGGTGGTGGCAACCGTGACGGCATGTACAGCGCGGTGGGAGCGGGCAGAGAGTCGTATCCGCATAGCGGCCTCCTCGACATCGGGTAGACGGCAATCGTCTACAGCGATCATGTCCATCGAAGAGCGTGTTTGTGAAGAGAGGAGGAAGCGGCAACGAATCCGCATCGTCACCTCACTCCCCCACGTTGCGAGGCGTGGAGGAACGGCAAGGCCGTGACCTGCGGGTGTAAGGCCGTGTAAGGCCGTGTGAGGTGCTGTTAGCACCGGCATCGGTATCAGCAGCTCATCCAGCTCCTACGGTCAGTTCACCGACCCTTGCTCACCTCGGGAGGGAGACACGCCATGGCGAGACGAACCTCAGCAATGCTCGTACGCGCCGGTACCTTCGTGCTCGCGCTGGCACCGCCGGTGCTGCTCTACCGGGCCGGCTGGATCAGCCCCGGGATGGTGTCGGCGGACCAGTTGCGCGTGTGGCTGAGCCAGCCACTGAGCGCCGATTTCCTCGCCTTGCTGGGGCAACTCGGGGCCTGGCTGCTGTGGCTGCTCCTTGCCGTGGCCATCGCGGAACACACCCACCAATACCTCGCCGATCGCCGGCGGTGGCACGTCGTGCTGCACTTACCCCGGCCACTGCAAACGCTCACGGCGGTTCTGCTAGGCAGCACTGCCGTCACCACGGTGGCCGCGTTGCCCGCTGCCGCCGGCAGCACCACCGCGATGGACGCCGAGCCGTCACCAGACGCCCCATCGTCGGTAGACGAGGGGCGACCTATTCCCGAGGCCCTGGATGCCCCGCCGGCTCCCGCATCACGGTTGCCGCACGGGGAAACTCTGGGAACGCTGCCGGCCCTGACCGTCTCCGTCCGATCCGCCGCGCCGCCGACCCTTCGCCAGGTTGCGGGTGCCAACGTGGCTCGTTCCACCCCGGGTGGGACGTGCCGAGTCGTCGCCGCAGACACCCTGTGGGATCTCGCCGCGAAGCATCTCGGTGACCCAAAACGCTGGCATGAGATCTACGCACTCAACCGGGGGCACAAACAGGCCAACGGCTACGCCCTCGCCGACCCCGACGAAATCCATATCGGGTGGACACTCGCGCTTCCCGCCCGTGAAACCACACCAGCACCTGCCCCACCTGACCCCACCCCCGGCGGCCCTGACGTCACGACACCCGGGGCAACCGACACCGCGCCCACCGCGCCGCAGGCACCACCCGCCAGCGCCATACCGGCCCCCGACGATAAGACAACGAGTACGCCGAGGCCGCCCACCCCCGCGCCGGCCACGGCGACCGTCCCTGCCGACGGTGCGGCGTCCGCCTCCGAATCGCCGCCCGATCAACCAGGCGACGAGGCTGGGGGCGCACTACCAACGCGGGGCTGGATCAGCCTCGGCTTGGCCGCCGCTATCGCCGTCGTGGCCGCGCTGCTCCGTCTCCACCGCCGCCGCCACGCCCGGCTGATCTTTCCGGCACCTCTTAGCCCTGGGTCGCAGCCCACCCTGACACCGCCGTCTCTCACTTACATCGAGACCATCGGCAGCCGCGACCTCAGCACCGCTGTTGGTGACCACCGCCGTGCCAACCCCGCCGTACGAGCTCCGGTCGGCGTCGACCTTGAAGGCAACGAGGTGAGCCTGTTCCACCTGCCCGGTCCCGGTCTCGCCCTGACGGGAGCCGACGCCATCCCGGCAGCGTGCGCCGTCCTCGCCGCTGTCCTGACCACCGGCGTCACCGACAGCGCCACCGCCCGCCCGGTAGTCGTCACCACGGCAGACCTACTCGCCCGACTTCTCCCCCCGGGTGCCCCGCTAATGGGGCTGGACCCCGACGGCACCGCCTACGACGGCGACCAACTCATCGTCCTCGCCGACACCGCCGCAGCCATCGCTCACGCCGAGGAAGAGATGATCGGCCGACGGCGGCTGCTGGACACCTTCAACACCACCACCATCGCGAATCTCAACGCCCGCACCGACCACGCCGAGACGCAACCGCCGTACCTGCTGCTCATCGAGTCCACCCGCCGGCACGCCGCCCGCCTCCAGGCCGTCGCCACCCACCGCGCAGCCCTGGACCTGCACCCAGTCATCCTGGGCCACCAGAACGGCATCCCCACCGTCGAAGTCATTGCCGGAGGCATCGTCACCAGCGAGACGGCATGTCCGCTGGCCCGGCTGTCCACCCTCAGCGCGGACCACCTCGCCGCCGTACTCGCCATGCTCACCACCGTCCAAGCACGCCCCGAACCCGGCACCGACATCGACGACCCACCAACCGAGACCCAGCCGGCCACGACGCCCACCAAGGCAACCGAGCCAGCACCTGCCCAGAGCGACGGCACAGCGGCCCTCGTTCGGCTCAGGGTGCTCGGCCGCGTCACCGTCACGACCGACACCGGCCCGGTGACCACCGGAATGCGAAAAGGCTCCTACACGGTGCTCGCCGTGCTCGCCGCCCACCCGACCGGCCGCACCCTCGACCAGCTCGCCACCGACTTACACCCCGACATCGACCCGACCACCGCCGTCAAGCGCGTCCGCACCGACATCACCTCCGCCCGGCGGATCTTACGCACCGCGACCGGCCACGACGAGCCGATGTTCGTCACCTTCGACCCTGCCGCCAGCCGATACCTGCTGGATCCTCAGACGGTCGCGGTGGATCTCTGGCAGATGCTCACCGCAATCCACCAGGCCGCCAACACCGCCGAGACCGACGCCGAGAGGCTAGCCGCGCTGCGCCAGGCGACCGACTTATATGCAGGTGACTTCGCCGAAGGCCACGACCACCACTGGGTCATCGACTACGCCGCCAGCTACCGCCATCAGATCCTCACCGCCTACGCGCGCATCGCCGAGATCCTCGAAACTGACCACCCCGACGAGGCAGTTGCCGCCTTGGAACGCGCCGCCGACCTCGACCCGATCAACGAGGAGCTGTACCAGCGGATCATGCGGATCCACGGCCGGCAGCAACGACCCGACGCCGTGCGGCGAACCCTCCGCCGCCTGGAGAAACACCTCGCCGACCTCGCCGACGCCGAACCGTCGCAGGCAACCCGCCGCGTCGCCGAACGACAACTCACTCCCACCGCATCGGCCATCGGAGGGTCACGATGAACGGGATGCGGCTCCAGCGTATGCAATGGGCCGTGCGGGCGACGCTAACCCTCGGCGTGGCCGCCTCGGTCACCGCGAACATCCTGCACGCACAAACGAACCCGATCTCCCAGGCCATCGCAGCATGGCCGCCCCTGGCTCTGCTGATCACCGTCGAGCTAGTCACCCGCGTACCCGTGCACCGACGGGCACTCGGTGTCCTCCGGGTCATCGCCGCCTCGGCGATCGCCGGCATTGCCGCTTGGATCAGCTATCACCACATGGTCGGAGTCGTCGCTCAGTATGGCGAGACGGGCAGCGTGCCGTACCTCTTGCCACTGTCGGTGGACGGGTTAATCATCGTCGCCTCGGTATCTCTCGTCGAACTCGCCGCCCGCCGCCGCGAACTCGAACGTCAACCACAGTCGGGACCGACCGAGGCACCGCTCACGCCACACCCGACCGACCATCCGGCACCGGCACCGGCGAAGCCAGTGCCGAGTGATGCCGTGGCGGCCGTTCCCCTGCCCGAGCGCATGTCCGTCGAGATCGACGCCGGCACGTCACACCCCGACGAGATTTCCGACGACTCCCGGTCCGACGGCAGCGAGGGCGACCATGACCCCGACAACGATCCGCACGATGAGGATGACCCCGACAACGCTGACCGAGACCTCGCCCCGGACTTGGTGCCGCTGCTGCCCGCCGCCCGCGCTGCCCGCGCAGAACTGACCCGCGAAGGCCACACCGTCAGTCGCGATGCCCTCGCCCGGCGGCTACGCCGTAACGGCCATTCCATTCGCAACAGCGGAGTGTCCGCGCTGCTCGCCGCGCTGCGTCGCGAGGAACGCCCGGTCAACGGCTCCCGAACGACCACGTCGGTCTAGCGCGCCGACATCGGCTCACCACGCACGACCACACCCGCGAGGAGGCCGCGCGTGAACGGATTCATTAGCCAGGCCGTTGACGGCGTCCGGCCCGCCAGAATCGCTCCTGACGGGCCGGTCGAGGCGCTACGCCGAGCAGCGGCCGGCTAGCTCCAGCACTCCCAGGAGGAGGCTGGATGCTGCCACGATCAGCCCCGCCCGTTCGAGCCAGGCGGGGCCTCTGCCCCGCTCTCGGCGCACCCGCCTTCCCTTCCCCTTCGTTACCGACATTGCCTGTGCCTTCTCCCATCTGAGGCAGAGGCCGGGGCGGTGCCCGCTGTCATCGGTGCACCGCCCCTTACGGCCTCGCGCCAGGTGACTACCTGGCGCGGACGATCAACGGAGCAGACGCGAAAGCTCAACGGACAGCGGGTGCGATGTGTTTCGCTTGCATGTAGACGCACGGTATGCATTGCTGTCGCCGAGCCGACAGCGCTAGGCGGGCAAGCGGCGGGCAAGATGCCTGGGTGAAGCTCAATCGCATGGCATGGCTGTTCATCGCCACCGCCGCCCTGTTCGCGTTTGCTGTGGTGCTGTGCATCGCTGCGTGGGCAGTCGCTAACGCCCCAGAGAGCGGCCCCGAGCGGCCTAAGGTCACCGACTGGATGCAGGCGTGGGGCAGCATCGCCGGGGTGTTCGCCGGCCTGGCTGCCGCCGGGGCTGCCACGGCATTGTTGCTACACGAGCGGGGAGAAGCGCGGCAAGCCCGAGCCGAGCTAGCGTCCGAGCGAGCGGAAGCAGCCCTAATTGCTCCACGGGCGGTGATCGTGACCGCAGCCCGGTTCGGCACAGTGAACGGCAAGATCCATAACGCCGCTTGCACCGTCCACAACTACGGATCGGGACTCATTCGTTGGGCGAACGCCCACATCCAGTTGCCCGGCGGTCAAGTGCTCATCCTTCCCCCTGCGGAGCTGATACCGCCCGGACAGCACCAGATCTTCTCGGAGAGCTACCAGACACCCATCGAGGTCTCGGCGGAGTCTTGGTCCCCGGAGGGCGGCTTGGCGCCCGTCACGCTTCGCTTCATCGACAGTGCCGGCCAGCGCTGGGAGAAGACGGACGATGGGCAGCCGCAGCGGGGATGGTCACCCTAAGGATCGCCGTCGATTTCACGCAGAGACGTCGTTGCGCCCCAGGTCGCGGCCACCGGCAGGCTTGATCGCTCGACCGAGGTCGGCGTGGATGGATCCGGATGCCCAACCGGGACACCCTGTCACACCCTGTCAGGAGGAACTGACCATGACCGACCAGCCACTCGCGCCTCGCACCGTAGAGGTTGATGTCGATGTGTTCGACGTGCTGGAGCGCACCGCCGTCAGCCGAGACACCGACATCAACGGTGCGCTGCGCTACCTGATCGAGGTTCCGACGCCTCGGACTGCCCCTGCCGACGTCGAAGACTGAGCAGCTTGTACGACAGGTGCCGCCGAGTCGGGTCAGCCCGGCCTCGGCGGCACCTGTCGTACTCAGGCCGTTTGCCCGGAAGAGGTACCGCTTGCTGCGTACGCGGCGGCAAGCAGCAGCCGCTGCGCCGTGCGCTCAGTGATGCCGAGCTTGTGTGCCAGCGCGACACCGAGGCCACGCCGGTCACGCCCGGCGCGGTCCGCCTCGGCCAAAAGCGCGATAGCGGCGGGAAGCCGAGGGTCGTCGGCGTACGGGTGCGGTTTGCGGGGACCGGTGGTGCCGGGGGTGCGGCCGGTGGACTGACGGCCCGTGCGCGCGTCGGCTACGGCCCACACGGTGCGCCGGAACCACCGTCGGCGCAGTCGCCCGTCTGGTAACACCTCGACGCGGTCGGGGTGGTCGAGCAGGGTGTGGGGCAGGTTGCGGTACGAGCCGTAGCCGAGGACCCTCGCCGCGGTGCCCGAGCCAATGAGGTCGTCGGAGTCGCCGCGGCGGTCGACCCTCGTCAGCTCGGCGCGCTTCGCGACCTGGTGCGCGGCGCGGAATGCCTCGATGTCGTCGAGCCAGAACCACTCCCGCCCGTCGTGCTGGAAGCCTTCGGGGAAGCCGAACCGGGCGCGGTGGCGGTGCCAGTGGTTGACCGTGGAGTACGCCGCGCCGAGGTGCGCGGCGACGCCGGCCCGATCGAGGGCGGTCCGTCCGTCGATCACGTGTCGTGCCACACCGTTCATCCTCCCCTGAGTAGCTCCAGGCGGCGCCGAAGGTCGAGGTGGGTCTGTTCTTCGCCGTAGGATCGGCGGCACGCCCGGCCTGGGTGAAGGCGGCTGTTTGGTCCGCTGGTCAGCCCGGAACGGGCGAGGTGGCCGGCGGGGTTGCGCACACCCTCGGGTGTGCCCGCCGGCCACCGTCCCGCCCCGGTCTACACGTGCGGGCGTAGCAGCCGCCACGCCACCTGCGCCATCCGGTCGATTCGCAGCGCGGCCAGTTTCACCCGTGTGGCGGGTTTCAGCGCGTCGTAGACGGTCAGGATCGCGGCGGCGGTGGTCATGTCCACCATCACCCCGTCGATCTTGCGGCAGTTGCCGCGCGTGACCTCGCGCAGCACCTCGATGACGCGGGGATCACCTGCGGTGGCGTCGTCGGGTAGCGCGTCGAACTCGACCAGTCCTTCGCAGTCTGGGCAGGTGACGAGGTGCGGGTCGTCGGTGATGCGGGTCAGCGGTCCGTCGTCGGCTGCGCATACCGCGCCGAGGCGGCGTCGGGCCTTCGCGTGGGTGAGCGCCGGCCGCTGGTGCAGTGAGGTGTCGGTCATGAGGTCGTCTCCGTGCCTGGCCACATGCCGAGAGGATGGCCGGGAACGATGCGGCCTCGTCCGGGTGCGAGGGTGTCGAATACCTCGGAGTAGGTGGCGTGCAGCTCCCCGCGAACGCGTACGAGGTGTTTGCCTCGGGTGAGTTTGGCGGGCAGTGCGTCGACCACGCGGCGGATCAGCCCGTAGAGGTCGCGGGCCTCGATGAGGTCGGCGCAGCCGTGGCAAGCGGGCCACCGTTCACCCCACGCCTGAGTGACAGCGTGCTCGGTGTCGGTGCGGCGTGACCGGGCCGCTGCGTGCCGAGACCGGTAGTCGCTGACGCTGATGACTCGCGCGGTGACGCGTCGGTGCTCGCTGAATTGGTTGGCGCATCGGTAGATCCAGGCCGCGTCGGGCGCGGAGCAGAAGTCGCACTCGATGATCGGGTTCGGGATCTCGGTGACGGGTGCAGGCTCGGGGTCGTGGTCGCCGTTGTCGCTTCGTTTGTTGGCGTGCTGGTACGTCACCATGCCGAAGTCGTTGATGTGGATGCTGACGCCTCGTCGGCAGCGCCGGCAGTACGGCGACTCCAAAAGTGGCGGCGAGGTGTAGCCGAGCGCACTCGGCCCGAAAGGTTCCCCGGGTTGGTCGGGTTGCGGAAGCTGCGGCATCACTGATTGCCCCCACCCTGGTTGCGGGTGTTCGGCGAGCCGGTCTCGGCGACGCCAGCGGTGCCGGACGGGTTGAGGGTTAGCCCGAGGCGTAGCCGGCTGAGGTCGACCAGTCGCCGGATCAGGCTCGCGGTTCCGACGCTGAGGTCGGGGTCGTAGTCGTGGGCGAGGCGGCAGGCGTTGCGCAGGGCCACACACGCGGTGGTGAAGGCGGCCTCCAGGGCGGCCTGGTCGTCGGCGCGGGTGCACCTGACGACGTGATCGGCCGGGAAGCTGCGCTCGATGCCGCCGGGAAAGCGCAGCGTGTAGCGGCGTGCGTGGGTGGTGTGCGGCGTGGAGTAAGTGACGTCGGTGACGGTGCCGAGGCGGTGCTCGGTGGCGTCGGCGGGGGTGATGACGCGGGCGGTGTCGCCGCATTCCATGGAGCGGTACATCGGTGCTCCGTTCAGAGGCCGGGGTGGGAGGGGTTGGTGGTGTGGTCGGTCTCGCCGTAGCCGTTGATCTCGAAGGCGATGAGCCGGTCGTCGGTCTCGGTGGTGTCGGCGTGCAGGTAGAGGTCGTCGGCGCGCCGTCGGATGCCGATCGAGACGCCGTGCACGTCGAGGACGACGTAGGCGGTGCGGTCGCCGGGCTCGCCGGGGTAGACCCGCAGGTTGAGCCGGGTCAGCACTTCGACGCAGACAGGGTCGACCGCGCCGAGCAGAGCGAGCGCCTCCGCGAGCTGCTGACCGTCGAGGGTGCGCTGGCCGTCGCCGATACCGTCGGTGTTTTCGGAGGGGTCGATCGAGGTCGTCATGCCAGCTTCCCGTTCTCGCCGCTCGCCTCGGGCTCCGCGGTGGAGTAGGAGGTGGGTGGGAAGGTGGCGATGGTCTCGCCCAGGACGCCACCGCCGAGTTGATCGGTCAGGGCCGCGAGACCGATGAGGGCGGTGCCGAGGGCGACGGCTTGCGTCGGAGTGCAGCGCACGCGGACGCGGGAGCCGTCGCCGGTGCGGGCGCGGACCTCGACGTGGCGCCGCCGCCACAGTGCGGCGGGCTGCTCGGTGTCCGGCTCGGCGATGACAGTTCCGCTCAGGGCCTCGCCCAGCGAGGCGCGGAGGAACTCGCGCCGGCGCATGGCAACCGCGTCGTAGCGTGTTGCCGTGTTCGTGAGGACGGTGCGCTCGTCGCCGGTGGCGCTGGCCGCGAGGGCGCGGGCGCGTTCGGCTTTGCCGGTCGCCTCCGCGAATTCGACGGCGACGGTGAACAGGTGTTCAGGTCTCATGGGTGCTCCGCAATGATGTCGAGGGGACGCCGGGGCGTGCCGCACGGCCCGGGGTGCGACCGTGGCCGCGCGGCACATCACGGGCGGTCAGGGATGGGCGGGCGGCGACCCGGCGGCGGCGTTCGGGGTGGCCGGTGCACCGGCGATCCCGTCCGCGTCGAACGGCGGTGCGGCCTTGACGTGGGGTAGGCCGGCGTCGAGTTTCTGGCCGCTGCGGTCGAGGCTCAGTGCCCCGTACGCGGTCAGGTGCGCGCCGACAGCGAGGGCCTGCGCGCCGGTGAGCAGCACGACGAGTCGGCGGCCTTCCGTGCTGTAGGCGTGCAGCTCGACGTGGCCGTTGGTCAGCGGCCGGACCGGCAGGAACCGCTCGACCGTCGCCCCGCCGGGTGCAGTCGCCCAGATCGCTGAGCAGAGTGCGTTCCACTGCTCGTTGACGAGGGCTTCCCAGTGCTCGGCGCGGGCGATCAAGTGGGCGTGTTCGGCTTCGCTGGTCGAGTGTTCGGCCATCGCGCGGGCGACCTCGGCCGCCGCGTGGTGAGCGCTCACCCGGTTGGCCAGTCCGATCAGGGATGCGGCGGTGGGCTCCGGCGCGAGCATGGGCTCGGCGGTGGGCGGGGGGACGGGCGCGGTACCGGTGGCGGGGTGCTTGCCGGTACCGGGGCCGGGCGTGGTGGCCCGGCCCCCGTGCCGGGCCACGTCAGACCGCCAGCAGCTCGAACGCGCGGGCCTTGAGATCCGCACCGGCACCGGTCAGCGCCCGCGTGGCGCGGGCGAGGTCGGTCTTGGCGGGGGCGAAGTGGTCCACGTACTCGGTGATCGCCTGGTAGCCGGCCCACCGGGTGCCCTTGATCGCCTTCTGCGTGTCCGCGTCCCGGATCAGGTACCGCAACGCGGCCGTGCGCTGCTTCGCGTTGTTCTTCGCGGTGTCCGAGGTGTCGTCGGCCACGGGCCATACCTGCGCGATGATCTTCTCGAACTCGCCCATGGTCAGCGACTCGTTGATCATCTTTTCGGCTTCGGTCTCGAAGTCGCCGAACGCCTTCCACATCAGGCCGAGGGCCTGCCGCGCCTCGGCGATCTTGCTGGTGACGTTCGAGGTGTGCCGGAACGTGTACGAGCTGACCGACCGGGCGAAAGCCAGATTCTGCGTGTTCTTACAGACGATCCGCACGGGCGTCGCATCAAGGCGCAGGGCGGCGGTGCCGTCGTGGGAGGTGGTGGCCGCGAGGTAGAGGTCCATGTCGTCCACCCCGGCGATCTGCATCGCGGTGGGTAGCTTCATGGTGACGAACACCGAGCGTCCCTTGCGCATCGAGCCGGCGGTCTCGAAGTGCGCGCCGGAGGCGTCGACCAGGAGGTTGAGCGTCTCGGCGACCTGCTCGTTCTGGACCACGCTGTAGTCCTCGCCGACCACGCCGAGGTACTCGGTCTCACCCGTGACCGGGTTGGTCCGGACGGTCATGTACTTGTCGGTGCAGTCGACCTTCGTCACGCCGCGCTCGGTGACCTCGATGCCCTGAAGGGCGATCTTGCGGACCTCCCAACCGCCGAGCCACGCCTTACTCATAACCTGCTCGGCGGTCATGCACTCGTCGGCCACAGTGCCGAGCTGATGCCAGGCGGTGACCCGCGCGGAGGCGAAGGCCGTCTGACCGTTCGCGAGAGTTTCCAGTTCGTGTGCCACGGTGGCACCCCTTCCGGGTTTGGTGGATTCGGTCTGGCGTCGCGGCCGGGGGGTTGCGTCCCCCGGGTCGCGCCGTCAACAGCAATGGTTCCTACCCTCCACAGGTCGATCAAGACGATCGGGTGGAGTCGATGAAGGTTTCTGCGGCGAATCTGACGCCCACCGCCGGGCGTGGCCTACCGGGTGTCGGCGACTGGGTGTAGCAGCCCGTCGGGGCCGTACGCGTACGCGCGAACGGTTTTGAATGGGGCCGGTAGGTAGACGGTGAACCCGTGTTCGGGGATGAACCGCGTTCGGTAGGTGCGGGTGATGCCCATCAGGTGCCGGTCGGGTTTGTCGCCGTGTGACCCCGGCGGGATGATGCCCGCTCCGGGCCGGTCGGCGCGGGCGCGGCGGTGCCGACCGAGCGCGATGTGTGGGCACAGTGACAGTGCGGCGGTCATGCAGTCGGGGTGTCCCGGCGGGTCGGCGTAGCGCATCAGCTCGGCCGCCCGAGGGCTGCCGAGGAACGCCACCCAGTAGCCCATGGGCTCGCCGCAGAGTGAGCAGCGGCGCTCGATGGCGAGGCGGGTCGAGGTGGTGGTGTTGATCGTGGTGAAGTCCACGTGTGACCCGTCGCCGGTCGGGTTGCGGTGGATGTTGACCGGTGGGATGGGTAGGCCGCGCCGCGCGTCGTGGGGACGTGCGGCCAGCGCGGGCGGTAGGTCTGGCCTATTGCCGGGCGGGTGCGTCATGACTGGCTGCTCACGGGGCCGGGGCGGCTGTCCCTGATGACGAGGTCCGGGTTGACCGCGCGCACGACACGGGCCACCTCGTCCCACCCGGCCGCGTTGAACACGTACACCTCGTATGGCACCTGCGCGACCCGCAACATGGTCAGGACGTCACCGGCGCTGTGCGCGTCGTCGAAGACGATCAGGATGTCAGCGCCGAAGATCGCATACACCCGGCCGTGATCGGGCGGCGAGGACAGCGAGGCGGCACATCGGAGTGCGGCGAGCCACCGGCCGATGAGGTCGGCCGGATCACCGTCCGAGGTGTCGGTGTCGTAGCCCTCACCGTCGAGCCACGCGAGGTGATCGGTGACGGTCCAATCAGGGTGAGCGAGCCACGTCTGCCGGACGGCTTGCCACAGCGTCAGCCGGGCCGGCGCGCCCACCGGGTCGGCCGGTTGCGACCCGTTCGGGCCGGGCACCGGGCACAGCGGCGTGCCGTCGGTATGGGACGCGCCGGGACACGCGGCGAACCCGTTCAGGGGCCAGTCACGCGGCGGCACCAGCCGCGCCGGTTCCTTGCATTCCGGGCAGCGCAGCGACCCCGGGCCGGGCGTGGTCGGTTCGTGGTCGGGGTGATCGTGCGGGGTGGTCATGGGTTGTCCCTTCCGGTTGGGGGTGGGCGTGCGGGTACCGGGGCCGGGCGTGGTGCCCGGCCCCGGCGGGGTGATCGGTCAGGCCGCGAGCGGCGCGGCGGTGGCCTCGTCGGTGTCGGCCTCGTCGCCGGTGAGGGCGTCGGCACCGACGGGGGCGGCGGCGGTCTGGGGCCGGGTGAGGAACGCGCGCACCTCGGCCGTCGGGGCGGGCGCGTCGTCGGCGAGGGCGTAGGTTTCCGGGGCCTCGCGGGTCAGCACCAGCACCCCGGCCGTGGCCATCTTCCGCATGCCGTTGCCGACCGCGCCGGGACTGCGTCCGCCGATCTCACGCGCGACGGTGCCCGGGGTCACGTCGTGGCCGGGGCCGAGGTCGCGCATGAACGCCTCGACCCGGTTGCGCAACTCGTTCTTGCCCAACTTGACCGACCCGTCGCTGTTGATCTCACCGAGGGTGCGGCCGGGGGCGGCGGCACGCCGGACCGACGGGCGGCGGATCTTGCGGGTGTGCCCGCACAGCGAGCACGTGGTGTGCGTCGGCGCGTTGGCCGGGTCCACCGTGGCGAGGTCACCATCGGCGATCACCCACAGCTCGTCACCGTCCTCGGTGACCGGCAGGCGACGCGCGGCACCGGCAACCTCCATCGCGGCGAGGACCGCGTCACCCATCGCGACCGACAGGCCGCTCTCGTTGATCGCCGTGTCAGCCGTGATCCCGTCCGGGTGCCCACCCAACACCCCCGCCATGATCAACACCTTGAGGTCGGGCTGACGCGGGCCAACCGGCGCACCCGACACCGGCACCCCAGACACGGGAACCCCGGACACCGGGGCCTCGGGCAGCGTCGCCTCGTCCGCCGCCCGTTCGCCGGTCGCGTCGTCGGTGGCCGGGGTCGCCTGGTCGGTCGTGTCGGGCGTCGCGTCGGTGGCGGCCGGGGCGTCGTCGGCGGTCGTCGGCTCGTCTGCGGTCACGTCGCCGGTGGTGTCGTCGTCGGCCGGGGTCGGCTGGTCGGTCGTGTCCGGCGTCGCGTCGGTGGTGGCCGGGGCGTCGTCGGCGGTCGTCGGGTCGCCGGTGGCGTCGTCCTCAGCCGGGGTCGCCTCGTCGGTCGTGTCCGGCGTCGCCTCGTCGGTGGTGTCGCCAGTCGGGGTGACGGCCGCCCACAGGTCGGCGCTCTTGCGGTTGCCGTTGGTCGGGCCGGGGGTGCGGGTGGCGGTTCCGGCCTCTTCCATGTGCTTGAGGGCCTCGGTGACGACCGGCAGGGACAGGTTTTCCTGTCCAGCCAACTTGCGGGCGGTCAGCCCGGGGTGGCGACCCAACGCCTCGGCGACGACGGACCGGGCCTCGTCGGTACCGGCGGTCAGGTTGGCGCTTGCGGTCATGACAATTACCTCCACGAAAAAGGGGTGTCAGCGGATTCCGCATCGCGCATCGCGCAATTGTTTGCGGTTCCGCCGGGGCCGTTGTTTCGGTGCCCACGTCCATGGACCCTCTGCACCGGATGATTGTCAACCCCGTTGTTCAAGACTCTTTCCCGAAACCGTTCCGGTTCCGCCATCCGCCTCTGTTCCAGGGATGACGGCCGGTCGGCTATAGGCATTGCGGGCGCTGTGAGCGCCGCTGCCGAACGTTCGCCGCTCACAGGTGCGCCGGTGTGGGCGACGTTCCGCCGGGCGCGTACGGTGCGGCGGTGCGGGTCCACTGAAGAGGGCGAACATGGCGCGGGTGGGAACAGATTCCGGCCCGACGGGGTGCCGCGCGTCGGGCACACCGGCCATCCATCGAACGATGCCCTTCGATTGAATGTGGCGAAAATCACTTCATGTACGGCCGCATCACATAACTGTTCGGCGACTCTTTCGCGCGTTCTCTATTCGCCTCTGTCAGCTCGGCACGATGCGCCGGATTGCCGCTACCCGGTCGGCCCATCCTGACAATTTGCTGATGCGTACCACGTCACCGGTTTTCGGGGCCTGCACGATGAGACCAGAACCGATGAACATTCCCACGTGTCCGGGGTCGTCGCGGGTGCCGCCGCTACCAGGGATCAAGATCAGGTCTCCGGGGCGGAGGTCCGCGACCCCGGGTACCGGGGTGCCCTCGTGTACCTGGTCGCGTGTCGTGCGCCCGATGGTGACCTCGGCCGCCCGGTACGCCTGTTGCATGAGCGAGGAACAGTCGCACTGTCGTCGGGGAACGCCGGAGTGCGGGGCGGTGCAGTCACCGCCGAAGGTGTACGGGGTGCCGAGCTGGGCGAGTGCCCACCCGATGGCAGTCACGACCGGCGGCGGGGTGCCTGCCGGGAGGGTGAACCCCGCCGGTAGGGACGCTGCCACGTCGGGCGGTAGCCCGTCGCCACCGTCGCAGACAACCCCGCCGGTAAATCCGGCCACGATGGCGGCGGCACGCGGCTCGTGTGGGGCGTAGGCGTCCGGGTACGCCGACCGTTGCACGGCTTGCGCCGCGTCGGTGAGCGGCAGTGTCTCCCACCGGGGAACCCGGACGAGGCGCTCATAGAACTTGCTGGCGGCGTAGTCGGGATTGGTGACCTGTTCAGGGGTGCCCCACCCTTGCGACGGGCGTTGTTGAAACAGGCCCAACGAGTCGTGATCGTTGGCCGTCCCGAGGTGCCCGTGGTTGATCAGGTTGGACTCTTGCAGCGCGGTCGCTACGGCGATCACCCACCCGCGCGGCGGCACGCTCATGCGCTGCCCGACCGCCACGATCGCCGAGGCGTTGCTCGCCTGTTCGGCCGTGAGCCCGTCCGGGGCCGTGCCACCGGTGGTGACGGTGGCCCGGCATCCGGCGGCACCGCCACCACCGGAGAACACCCCCACCACCGCCCCGGCCCCCGCCGCAACGATGACCACCAGCGCGACCACCGCGCCGACCGCCCACGAGATCACCCGTCCCACGGCGCACCGTCCCCCGTTGCGGTGCCGGGTAGGTCGACCAGGGTCACCCATGTCGGGTCGCCAGGGATGCGCCACACCGGCCCGGCGGGACCGCCGTGGGCGGCGGCGTAGTCGTCCGCGCCGGTCGCGATACTCACCCCGTCGGGTATGCCCGTGCGGGACAGGTGCGCGTGCAGGTTGGCCTCGCGGGCGGCGGTAGGTAGCCAGAACGCCACCGGGTACGCGCGGCGGGGGCCGAGTGCGGCGTAGCCGGCGAGTTTGTCCGCGACTCGGCCCACGGTTTCGGTGCCGAGGTCCGTCTCCAGCCAGAACGGCACCGCCCGCCCGCCGGTGACCCACACGCCGTGACCGTCCGGGCGGACGAGGTTGCCGGTGGCCTCACGGCACCGTTGTTCGTTCCACCACCGCGCCAACCGCACCCCGGGTCGTGCGCGTGCGTGTGCGGTGAGCGCGACGTAAAACCCGTTCGTGGCGAGGAGGTGGTTCAACCTCGGGGACATCGCCAGTCGGGCCGTGGTGTCGCGTACGGCGGCGGGGCGGGGCATCGGTGCGCCTCGTCCGGCCGCGAGCAGGGCCGCGCCGACCGGGCCGAGGGTCCACCGCCAGGCTTGCGACCCGGGCCGTTGGTAGTGGCGGAACCGGTCGAGGATGTCTCGGGTATACAGCAGGTTGAGTCGGTTACGGGCACGGCCGAGGGAGCCGAACGCGAGCTGGGCCAGGTGGTCGGTGGTGAAGGTGGAGTGCTGGTCGAGCAGGTCCAGGAGGAGACGGTCGCGGGGGGTGAGACGAGCGAGTTCACCGGCAACGACGGACGCCGTCAGGCGGGAGCTGCTGGCAGCTTGTGTACCGGTAGGAGGGATATCTCTTATCAGTCGGTTCCGGTCCACCAGTCCTCCTCACCGTCATCCACCAGCGGGTATGACGCGTTCATGGGCGAGGGTTCAGGCGAGCGTTCCCGGTCGTTGGAGTCCTCGTTAGATCGCTCGTTAGAACCCTCTAGTGAGCCCGCCCCTTGAACAGCAGCGAAGGTGTTCCGACCGACCACCGGGCCAGGGCCACCACCGGTGCCGATAGCGATGTCGGTGTCCGAGTCGCCAGTGACTGCGTCGGCGAGCAACTGCCGACGCTCACCCATCGGCAGACCGGTCTGCTCACGAGCAAGCCGGCGCAGCTCGGCGGCGCGGCCTCGGATCGCCTTGGGTGGGGCGATGGTGTCCGCGGTGACCGGTGGAGTGACCCGGCCGCCGGCTACCGGCCGCAGCACCACCTCGTAGCCGCCGAGGCGCATCAGGTCACCTTGGTCGAGGTACGGGCGCACGTGGTGGGCCTGGTCGACGGCGTCCTTGGGGGCGAGGGCGAAGTACACCTTGTTGCGGGCGTTGGCGTCGATCGCCTCGGCCATGTCGCCGGAGAGTTGGCCGAGGTACTGGTGGGCGAGGACGAAGGAGGTGTGCAGGCCGCGGGCCTCGGCGAGGGCGTCATCGATGCCGATGGGTAGGTGCAGGAAGTTGTGGCACTCGTCGAGCACGATGCTGGCGTCGAGCCGGTCGGCCTCACGAATGCGGGCGCGGGCGGCGGTGGCCTGCCACAAACCCGCCAGCAGCAGCGACCCGATCAGGCGAGTGCCGTCCTCACCAAGAACCCCCTTGGGTAGGCGGGCAAGCAGGACGCCGCCGTCAAGGATGTCGGCGAACCGGAACGTCGTGGCCGGCACCCCGAACACAGCACTCGCCAGGGGGTGCGCGAGGACCAGGCGCAGGCGTGACAGCAGCGGCGCTACCAGGCCGGCGCGTTGCCCGGTGGGCAGGCCGTTGAAGCCGTCCCAGAACTCGCCGAGAGTGTTGCCCTCCCACGCCCCGAGCCGGTGCGTGGCCGCTTGGACCCGCCTGGCCCGCCACTTGCCGTCGGAGAGCAGTCGTGGGAGCTGCGCCAGGGTGGAGCCAGGCAGGTGGGCCAGGGTGAGTAGCCCGTGGTAGCAGATGTCGGCGGTGCGGTGACCCCACCACCGAGCCCACACCTTCGACATGACGGAGGTGACGGCGGCGGCCACGTCGTGCGCGCTTCCACCGTGAACCTTCGGGTCGAGCAGGTTGATCGCCGGCGGGGCCGACCGTTCGTCGGGATCCACGATCACGAGGCGGTCCCCGCAGTCGGCCGGCAGCACGTCGAGCAAATCGCGGATCAAGTCGCCTTTGGCGGGGTCGAACGCGGCGACGCCGCGCCCGGCCTCGACGTCATCGGCGATCATCCGCAACAACAGGCTGGTCTTGCCGGTGCCAGTCGGCCCGCAGACATGCAGGTGGTGACGGCAATCCTCCAGGGATATGCCGACGCGTACGGCTGGACCAGAGTTGGCGACGCCGATCACCTTGCCGGGCAGGCCGCCCCGCTCGCCCGGCGGTACGAGATGAAGGCGCCGCGCTTCTCGGGCGGCTGGCGTAGCTGGGCTGTGGGCGGTGGTCATGAGGTGCTCCACACGGTCGGCGGGTCGCCCTCGGCCGGGTTGTCCGAGACTGGGCCGGCGGACGGGGCGGGAGGGTCGGAGGCTGGGCGGCGCTTCGGCCGGATTGCCGGGGCCGGTCCGGCGGTGAAGACATCGCGGCTGGCGGGGCGGCGGCGGGAGGCGGCGGCGGGCATGCCGTGCGCGGACGGCTCGGCAGGCAAGCCCGCCAGGGCGGCGGTCTCGTCCACCGACGCGAGGGTCATCCGTGACGGCGGCACCCATCGCCAGGTCGCCGCAGTGTGGGCGCGGCGTAGCCGGCGGCGCGCGAAGTGGGGTGAGAGCAGTCCGAAGCCGGAGGTGATATCGGCGGCGGCAGCCCGCGCTGCGCCAACGGTCGGGCCGGTGGTGGTGGCGTGGACAGCGACGAGCAGGTGCGGGGCGGCGGCCAGCTTCCCGCGTGCCTGGCGGGCCAGCTCGGTCAGGTACGGGTCCGCGCGGTTGGTGGGGTGCTTGCGGGTGGTCGGGCCGGGGGTGATGAGGTCGAGGACACCGATGATCAGTGCCCGGAGGCCGTCTGCGAGCAGGCCGATGGCGCGGGACGCGCCGCTGCGGGGGCGGCGGACACGATCGGGGTGGGTGGTGGCGCGGCGGAACCCGGCGACCCGGCGGGCGGGGGCGCGGGTGACGTGGACCTGCAGCAGCGCACCCCCGGTGCGCCCGGCGGCGGCGAGCCCGTCGTAGACGGCCCGCAGCCGGTCCTCCTCCGGCGGCGTACCAACCTCCCACCGCTGACCCCGGCTCGGCGCGGCGTCGTCCACCAGGGGCAGCCACTCCGGCTGGGTGGGCAGCAACGCCACGGCGGCGACCGGACTACCGGGCGCGAAGACGGGTGGGCGGGTCTGTTCGGCGCGGGCACCTGGCCACGCGCGTTGCAGCAGCCGGAGTACGGCGGTCGGGTTGACTCCGGGTGGCAGCCACAGGCCGCAGCGCATGCCGCGCGGGTCGGCCTGGACCTCCCAGACGAGGCGGTGCGGGCGCCACGACCACCGACTCGATGCGGGCAGCGCGGTGGCGAGCAACCGCCAGAGTCCGATGGTGGCGACAGGGGTTGCGGACACCGGCGGGACGATCTCCAACCAGCGGGCCTGGGCGGCGTGAGCACGCCACACCCGCCGCCGCCACCACGTCCACCCGACCCAGGCGGCGATGAGCGCGGCGAGGACAGCAAGCAGCAGCGGCCAATGCGCCCGCACGAACACCGCCGACGTGGCGGGAAGGTCGTCGGCCCACGAGCCGCACACCAGATGCCCGATCATCGATTTCGGAACGCCGTCATGGCCAGGGATGCAGGTAACAGACGGCGGCGCGAGGGTGGGGGTCGGCGGCGAGGTCGGGGTCGGTGGGATGAGCAGGGCCAGCGGGGCGGGCATGGCAGGCTCCAGCGGGTCAGCGGTGGCCGGCGGTGGGGCCGGTGACGACGAGGTCGTGCTCGACGTCGGAGGCGAGGCTGTGAAACGCCACCCGGCTGTTGCCACACGCGAGGAGCGCGTCTCCGCGCGCCGCGGACAGCAGGAAGGCCCGCTCCCCATCGGTGAGTCCGAACGCCTCGGTGACCGCGTCGATCGCCTGCGGTGCCTGACGTAGCAGCACCTGCGTGGCCGCATTGGAGACGACGGCGCGGCCGACCTCGGTGCCGAGGACGTCAGCGGCGTCCTGGGTGACCACGGTCAGCCCAGCTCCGTACTTGCGGGCGGATTTGGCGAGGCGGAACAGGAACTTCGCGCCGAGCCCGGCGCGCAGCATCAGCCACGCCTCATCGACCAGCACCATGCGCCGCACGTCCGGCGATGAGGTGGCGACCGTGCGCCAGATCGTGTCCAGGGTGAGCAGAGTGCCGACCGGCTTCAGCTCGTCGGGTAGATCCTTGATCGCGTACACCACCACGTGCCCCTGTGGGGCGGTGGTGGTGGGGCCGTCGAACAGTCCGGCGAACGACCCGGACACATACGGGTGCAGGCGAGCGGCCAGGGTCCGCCCGGCCTCGCCGATCTCCGTCAGCGCCTGCGCCACATCCGCGAGCAGCGGTGCCGGACGCCGCCAGGTGCGGGGGTCAGTGGTGATGCCCTTCGCCCGGTACGCGGCGAGCACGGCGGCGTCGAGGACCGGCACGTCGTGCGGGTCGAGGGCGGCGGTGGTGTTGTCGCCTGCGGTGAGGACCGCGACGAACGTCTGCATGAACAGGGTTCGCCGGAACAGGGCATCGTCACCGTCAGCGGCGGACAGGTCGAGGGGGTTGATTCGCACGCCGGGCGCACCTGGCCGGATGATTGTCCCGCCGACCGCTTCGGCCAGTCGGAGGTATTCGTCTTCGGGGTCGATGACGAACGCCTGCACCCCGAGGTAGAGGTTGCGTAGCAGGTCGAGCTTGGCGAGGTAGGACTTGCCTTCGCCGGAGCGGGCGAGGATGACGGCGTTGAAGTTCGACTGCGCCCACCGGTCCCACACCACCACCCCGGCCGAGGCGAGGTTCAGGCCGTAGAGCACCCCCATACCGGTGTCTCCGGCGGTGACCGGCAGGTCCGGGCTGGTGAACGGGAAGCTCGCGGCGAGGGCGTCGGTGTCGAACACCCGCAGCATGCCGAGGCTGTCGACGCCCAGGGGCAGGCTGGTGATCCAGCCCTGCAACTGCCGCCAGGTCGCCGGGGCCACGTCGAGTAGCAGCGACGAGGCTAGGGCTCGCACCTCGGCCACCCGATCGGTCAGGTCCTCCGGACTGGATGCGTGGACGGTGAGGTAGAGGCCGGCGCGGAACAGCCGGGCTTCACCTCGGGCGACCCGAGCGGCCAACTCGGCGGCATCCGCCGCGGCGGCATCCAACTCCGGGTCGTCCAAGCGACCCTTCCCGGCATCGCTACGGCGGCTCGATTCGAGTCGGCCGCGCTGCTTGCGTAGCCGGTCGGAGGCGACGACTGGGGCGACGGGTTCGATGTGCAGGGCGACGTCGACGCGGCCCGGGTAGGACAGGATCGGCTCCAGCCAGCCGGCACCGACTTCGGCCGGGTAGCCGGTCACCGCGAGGGTCGCGGAGTAGTCGTCGCCGACGTGCACCGATCGGCCGCCGACTTCCACGGCGTCGGGGCTGCCGGGCAGCACACCGGCGGTTTCGGGTGGGCGGCGGCTGCGGGGCAGGGTGGGAAGCTTCATGCGTCGTCACCGTCCTCCAGGTCGGTCATCAGGTCCGGGATCTCCGGTGCCGCCCAGGCGGTGGGGGCGGCCGGGTCGAGGCAGGCGGCGAGGGTCATCTGGGTGTCGTAGGCGTCCAGGACTGTCCCGGCGACTTCGCACCCGGCGAGGGCGCGTACCGCTTCTTGGGCCCGGTGGGTGGTGTGGCCGGGGCCGCGCCGCCCGCGCACGGCGACGGTGACGTGCCGGTGCAGCAGCTCGCGGCCGGTGGCGAGGTCGTCGAGGAACCCGGCGTGCGAGCGCGCTGCCTCTTCCAGCGCCGGGTGCGGCAACGCGGGGGCGTGGTGCTCGATGCGGTCGGCGACGTGGGTCAGGTCGACGCGCTGTGCCCGCACGAGAATCTGCGTCGGGGCGTCGAGGCTGTTCAGCCAGCGGGCGAACCCAGCGACGAGGCCGTTCTGCTCGCCGGGCGAGCGCAGCCCGAACGCCACCGTCGAGGCCGACACCAGGGCGGTGGTGCCGTCCGGACCGAGGTCGATCAGCCCGTCGGCGGTGATGCCCTTCGCGGGCAGACGCAGCGGCGCCGGGAGGGGCAGCTTGTCACCGCGCCCACCGGTGGTCGCCACCCACGCCGGGGCCGGATGGATCCCCTCGTCGGTCGGGACGAGGCGGTGCGGGGTACGGCGGTGCCGGATCGCGGAGAGTAGCCAGACGTCGAGGCTGATCCCGTCGCGGCGGCCGACCGCGAGGAAGAACGCCGCCCCAGCGACCGGAATCGACCCGGCGATGAAATACAGCGGGTTGACGACCGTCGCGAGGGCGGTCCAGACCGCGTAGAGGATCAGCGCGGTGACGGTCAGAACGACGACCTGGCGCAGAGTCAGACCGAACACGATCCGGTCGGGCCGTTCCACGTCGGCCGGTACTCGTGCCCTCAACGGCTCATCCGGGATGCGGCGCGGCATCGGTGATCACTCCCCTTCGGGGCGGCGACGGACGGGACGCTGCGGGCTGCTCGGCGCGGCCGGGCGCAGCGGACGGGCGGACGGCTTCGCCCGCGGCGATGCCGCAGAGGAAGGCTCGTGAGGCGGCACGGGGGCCGGAGTCGCAGCCGGGATGCGGTCGGGACGGCGGGCCGGGGACGGGACCGCCGGACGCACGGACGGGGACGAGCGGTCCGGTGGGGACGGCCGGGCGGTCGGGAACGGACCGGTCACCGGGGCCGTCCGGGGGGCCGGGACGGGGCGGGCTGCCGGGGACGGGACTGCCACCCGCACGGACGGGGACGGACGGGCAGCCGGGGTCGGTCGGGGTGTCGGGGTCGGTCGGGGTGTCGGGGCGGCGGTCCGGGTGGCCCGTGGCGGGGTGGCCGGGGTAGCACCGGTGGGCCGGGGTGTGCGTGTGGGCGTCGCCGGGGCTCGTTTCGCCGCTGTCGGACGCGGCCGAGCCGGTGTCGCCGGCGCGGCCGAGAACGTCGGCGTGACCGGGGCCGGAGGCCGTTTCGGTGCGATTTGGGCCTGCGGTGCCGCCGAGAACACCACCCCCGGCGCCCTGGGGGAGACCGGTGCGGAGCCGCTCGCAATACTGCTCGCCGCCGGGGTGGTCGGTGGGTGGCTGAACGGCACCGCACTCGGCGGCGGCACCGAGGCGGGCGGTGCCGGTTGCGGACTCGGCGTTGCCGAGAACACGGCGGGCGGGACGGCACCCGTCGGGGCGGGGCCTGCGGTGGCGGGTGACGCGGAGTGACTGAACGCCGGGGCGGCTGTGGTTTCGGCGGGCTGCGCGAGGGGCGTGTGCACGGACGGGGCGTGACTGAACGCGGCTGGTCCGGCGGGCGACGGGGACGGCCCGGACGGTCCCGAGCGGGGCGGACGGGGTGGGCGCGGTGCGCCGGGGCGGGGCGGACGGCCCGGCCCGGGACGACCGAGACCGGGACGGGGTGCCGTCCCGCCTCCACGGACGGCCGTCCCCGCCGTCCGTCCGTGGGTGGCCTTCGAGCCGCCCAGCGCGCCGGCCGCCAGGCCGAGGGTCTTGAACGTCAGGTAGGTCGAGACGAGTTGGCCGAGCAGACCCCGGCCGCGGGACTGACCGAGCGGGCCGAGGATGAACTGCTTCATCCAGCCCGGCAGTTTGATCAGGACCCACAGCATCGTCAGGCAGACCCCGATGCCGAGGAACCCGTCGGTGGTGATCGGCAGGCCGAGGACCGCCGGTCCGGTCGGGGTCAGGAACACCCGGACGGTGGCGAGGATGATGAAGGCTTGGGCGAGTTGCATGCCCAGGCACGCCCCGAACGCCCGCCACCACGTGTAGGCCAGTCCCTCGGTCTGCGGGGTCGTGTGGCACATCAACGCGAGCGGGGACACCCCGATCAGCAGGATCATGGCTGCCACGCGCAGGATGAAGGTCAGCACGACCACGATGGCCATCACCAGCGCGGCGAGGATCATCAGCGTCAGCAGGAAGTTGTTGCCCTGCCCGGCGTTGACCAGCGCCTGGGTGAGCGCGGCAGCGGCGGCCGGACCGTCGACGCCTTGACCAGCGATCGCAGCCGTCAACGCGTTGACAACTTTCAGGATCTCGGCGCACAACAACAGCGACAGGTTCGCCCCGACCCCACCGATCACCAGGCGCGGCAGGATCTCCTTGAGCCCGTGCCGGCTTTGCAGGGTCTCCCGCGAGGTGACGACGAACCCGCCGATGACCACGAACAGCACGAAGACGGCGTTGGCGGTAACCAGACTCGTCGTCCACATCGCCTTGACCTGCTCGTTGTTCGTCAGGTCTGGGGTCGACAGGACGGTCGTGCCGAGGGCGTCCATGACCGGGGTCAGGCCGGTCTCGACGATGTAGGCGAAGAAGTCGTTGATCGCTTTGCGGATCTGGCCGGGGATGTCGTACCAGGCCGGGTCGTCGGTTGAGGTGGCCGGCGGCGGTGTCGGGCTGGTCCCGGGTGACGGGTCCGGCGTTGGGGTCGGGGTGGGCGTCGGGCTGCTCGTGGGCGGCGGGCCGATCGGGCTCGGAGTGGGGATGGGGATCGGGCCGCTCGGCGACGGCGGGATGCCGGGAGTGGGTACGCCCGGCGCGGGGGCGGGAGCGGGGATGGGCTCGGCCAGGACGGGTGAGGCCGCCGCGACGGCGAACCCTGCGCTGAGGCCCGCGCTGAGTAGCAGCGCCAGGGCCAACCGGGCGGGGCTGAAGATGGCCTGCGGGGGGTGGGTTGGGGTCATGGCTACTTCACCCACCCGCCGACGATGGTGACGAACAGCGGCGCCAGCAGTGCGAGGGCGTAGCCGATCGCGGCGGACTTCATCGCGAGCTTGCCTTTTTCGGTTTCGCTGGGGTCGCCGTTGGCGGCGAGGTAGCGCAGGCCACCGACCGTGAGGAACAGGGTGGCGACGGCGACGAGGATGCCGACCAGCCACACCCGAATGTTGTTGATCACCGTCGTGATGGATTCAGGACCTGCCGGCTCCTTGGGCTCGGCGGCATAAGCGGCGGTGTCGCCCAGCACGATGACGGTGGCCAGGACAGCGGCCACCACGATCAGGACCGGGATCAGACGGGTGGCCTGGTAGAGCATCCAGTCGGAGGGGTGCAGCCGGGGCCGGCGAGGACGCCGGGACGGCTTGCGCCGCGACGGGGGTTCGCGGGTGGGCTTGCTGCTCATGGGTGGAACACCTCCGGGCTTAGGCCGCAACCGGCCCCAGGGCGTGGCGGGGCTCGGTTGCGGCGCGGTGGGTGACAGGGGCGGGAGCGCATCGGCGCGCACGTTTGACCAGGAGTTTCGACCGGCGCGAGGCCGTCCTCCTCACAGAGGTTTGGTGGGCCGGGCGAACGGGGTGTCAGCGCCGTCAGCGGGGCCGGTCGGGGAGGTCACCTGTGCGGGAAAGTCCCGCACTAGGGGAATACAAATCCGAGGGCCGATTTGGAGAAGCGCAGCTCAGCGGGGGTGCATTACGGGCGGCGGCTGGACATCGCCTCCGGTGCGGTGGTGCCGGTGGCCTCGGCGATGACCTCGGCGGTCGGGTCGCTGAGCGCACCGGAGCGGATCGCCGTGACGAGTCGCTCGACGGCGGCGGTGCGTCGCTTGTAGACACCCCACCGGGGCAGGCCGGTTCGCTCGGCGTATGCGGCGAGGCTGGTGTCCTCCAGGTACGTCCCGCCGATCAGATCGGCCTCGGCGACGCTGATCACCCCGAGGCGCACCGCGCGTGCCAAAACCAGGTCCGGGTGACCGTACGGGGCGGGCGGCAGCGCCGAGCCGGGCGCGAAGTTCGCCTCCCCGGATGCGGCCGGCTCCTGACTGCGCAGGGCGGCGCGAGCGCTGGAGAACGCGGCGTTGAGCAACGCCACCACGATGCCCGGCTGGTCGATGTCGACGGTGTGCAGCGCCTTGAGGAACGCCTCGACCAGTACGGCGTGCAGGTCCCCGGACGACAGCTTCGACAGCAGGTGCGCCCGGTGCCGAAGACCCGGCAGGGCCACACCGAACGCGCCGACCACCCAGCGGTCCTCACCGGTGCGGGCCTTAGTGACGAGGAACCTCCACGCGGCGTCCTGGGCCGCGGCACTGCAGGAGGGGTGCATGAGGATCGCCGACAGCTCAGTCAGCGCGATGGCGCGGCGGGGAAGGCCGTACCCGAGCTGCCGGCCGTCGACCGCCTGCGGCTGGGGGCCTTCGCCGCGCAGCCGGAACCGGTAGTCGATCGCGTCGAGCAGCGCCGCGCCGGGCCGGGAACCCGGGTGACCGGCGAGCGGGCCGGCGATCGGGCCGGCGATCGGGCCGGCGATCGGGCGAGTGTTCGCAGACATGGATGTACTCCCTGATGGTGAGCGGGGTTGCCGAACCGGCGATCGAAGGCCGGTCGGCGGTGCAGCACCCACGCCACCAGGGCGGTTGAACACATCTTGAACACTGATGATCTTGTCTAAGGTTGAACAGGGCGTGATCGACCGAGGCGTGGATGCCGTCCCTCAATGCGACGGTCGACCAACGTGCGGCCGGTGTGTGCAACCTCGTGGCTGCTCGTTCAACCCGCCGCCTGCCGTACCTATCGTGCGCCTCGGCGTGGGCTCGGTTGGCCATGAACGCACCCGGAGGCATCGACGCGAGAATGGCCCGCGCCGGACGGCGCGGGCCACAGGTGTTCATGGTCGGCGGACGGTCGGCGGCCCGTGGGTGAAGCGTGTTCAGGGCATTCCGCCGCCGAGTCGACCTTGTTCAAGCCGAGAGGTCGATCTTGTTCATGCACCGCGAGGGGCGGTTTACGGGGTCTGGCCCGCCATCGGAGTGGCATCGCCTCGATGGTCACGAACCTCGATAGATGTCGCGGCCTGTTGGTGGCGGTGTTTAACCTCTGACCTGCCCGTTCAACCTTCGGCCGATCTTGTTCATCGGGGTTGAACACGCCGACAGGCACGGAGTCGGCGGCAGGTGTTCACGGTGGTGTCCTCCAAATCGAGGCCCGAATTTGTATTCCCTTAGTGTCAGCGCTTGTCGGCGGACGTGGCCCACCACCCATGCCGCAGACCTACCCGCACCACCCCGAGCCCCACGCTGAACGCCCGCCCGTCGGACTGTTCCTCGTCCCCGCCCACCGCCGCGATACGCCTCTGATCGACCCGGCGGCCTGGCATGGACTCGACCCGCAACGCCTCGCCTGGCTCATCCGGCACTACACCCGTGACGGCGATCTCGTGGCCGACCTCGACAACCACCCCACCGTCGCGAGGGTCGCCCGGTACCTGCACCGCTACCCGGCCACCATCACCACCGACGGTAGCCGCATTCGAGTCACCGACGACCGGCCCGCCCGCGCCCGGTGCTTCGCCGAGGACGGCCTCGCGCTGCTGCTGGCCGGACTGCCCCGCCCCGGCGTCGACGGTCTCGGATTGCACGACACCGCCGAGGCGATGCACCTGTGGCACCGGCTACTGCGCCCCGGCGGATTCGTCCTCGTCGCGCTGCCCGCCCGTGCGCCTGAGCCAGGTCGGATCTCGCGGCGCAGCGCCGTCATCAGCGCCGCCCGCATCGCCGGGCTGCGCTACCACCAGCACATCCCGGTGCTCGTGGTCCCGCTCCCGGCGCACGATCCGCGCACCGACGCGGCCACCGCCGCGAGCACCCCACCCGCGCTGCTGGACGGGCGGCACCTTCACACCCACATGGACGTCCTGGCGTTCAGGGCGACCACCCTCGATCAGGAGGACACCGATGCGTAGGACCACCCCTACCGACGCTTCCGCCCCGGGCCTCGACCTGGAAGCCACCGACGTCGGGCGGCTGTTCGCCCTCATCGCTGATGGGGTGCAGGGCTCGGTCCTGTTGACCGGGCAAACCTGCTCCCGCGATCTGCGGCGCGGCCGGTACACGCCGGCCTCGATGGAGCACCCGGGCAAGATGCTGCCCACCATCCCCCGCTACCTCACCGCCACCTACACCCAGCCCGGCGACCTGGTGGTCGACCCGATGGCCGGCATCGGCACCACCCTCGTCGAGGCCATGCACCTCGGCCGACACGGCATCGGCGTCGAGTACGAGCACCGGTGGGCGCAGCACGCCGCCGACAACATCCGCCTCGCCACCAGCCAAGGCGCCACCGGCACCGGCGAGATCTACACCGGCGACGCCCGCCAGCTACCCGCACTGCTCCCGACCGAGGTCCACAGCCGGGTCTCGCTGGTCATCACCTCACCGCCGTACGGGTCATCCACCCACGGCCACGTACGGACCCCCGGCCCTCGCCGGGGCAAGGTCCGCAAGATTCACCACCGCTACGGTGCCGACGCCGGGAACCTCGCCTATACCGAACACGCCGCACTGGCCGAAGGGTTCACCCAGATCCTCACCGGATGCGCCGCCGTACTCCAGCCCGGCGGGTACGTGGCGGTCACCGCTCGCCCCTACCGGCGACGCGGGGAACTCATCGACATCCCTGGCATGGTCGCCGCCGCCGGGCTCGCCGCCGGACTGACCCTGGTCGAGGAACTCGTCGCGCTCATCGCCGGAGTCCGAGACGGCGTACTGGCGCCGCGGACCTCGTTCTTTCAAATGAAGAACGTCCGCGACGCCATCAACACCGGCGACCCGCAATGGCTCATCCAGCACGAAGACCTCATGGTGTTCCAGCTCGGTCAGCCGCGCCACAACGCATCCGACTCCGCACCGAGCGGGCTCACCCTCGCCGGACAGGGCGCCGGCCACAGGCTTGATACCTCGGCACCCACCGGCATGGATCGACGGGCGCACCCGGCGCACCCCGCCAACCACGGCGGCAGCGCCACCAATACCCGGCCCGACCCGGGCCGGGCCACCGAAAGGACGCCCGCACCGTGCCCGCCCCACCCACACACCACGCATCAGCCCGAACGGCCCGCCACCATCGCCCACCATCCGCCCACCGACCCCGCCGTGCCACGCCAACAGCCCGGGTTATCCGACACGGCAGACCGGCTGTGAGCGCCTCGACCGCCGGCGAGTGGCGGCCGGATCCCCTCCTGAGCATCGAGGACGTCGCCGGCTGGCTCGGCAAGCCGAAGAACACCCTCTACGCCTGGCACAGCCGAGGCAAAGGACCACGCGCCATCCGCGTGGGCAACACCCTGCGCTACCGGCGCACCGAGGTCGAACGCTGGCTCGACGACAACACCGACCCGGAGCGATGAGCCATGGCCCGACCCCCCCTCCCGATCGGCACCTGGGGCAACATCCGCATTGAGAAACTCGCCCCTAACCGGTTCTGCGCCCGAGCCCGTTTCCGCGACTACGACGGCAAGACCCGCGACGTCGAAGCCGTCGGAACCACCGGCCCTGCCGCCACCCGGGCACTGAAGGAGAAGCTGCGCGACCGCGCGACCCCGAACGACGACGAGATCACCAGGGACACCCACATCAGCACACTCGCCGACCTCTGGGTCGAGGAGGTCACCGCGGAGGAACGGATCTCGCCGCAAACCATCAACAATTACAAGACCAGCCTGCGGACCTCGATCTTGCCCGCCCTAGGCAACCTGCGCATTCGAGAGGCGACTGTGGGCCGCCTCGACAAGTTCCTGCGCGAGGTTGCGAAAGACCGGCCATCAGCGGCCAAGAACGCAAAGGTGGCCCTCGGGCAGATGTTCGCCCTGGCGGTGCGCCGTGGCGCGCTCTCCACCAACCCTGTTCGCGAGACCGGTCGCCTCCGCAAGTCACGGCGCACCATACAAGCCCTCGACATCGCACAACTGGAAGTCGTCCGCTCGGCGATCCGTCAGTGGCAGCAGCCCACTCCCGGCAAGCCGGGACCTCGCCACACTGGCGATCTGGCCGACGTCATCGACCTCATGCTCGCCACCGGTGTCCGCATCGGTGAAGCCCTGGCCGTGCGGTGGGAAGACGCGGACCTCAGCGCCGAACCTCCGACCGTGACGATCTGCGGCACGATCATCTACCTGAAGGGCGAAGGCTTCTTCCGCCAGGAGTGGACCAAGAGCGACGCCGGCCACCGGACAGTAATCCTGCCCCGATTCGCGGTCGGAATGCTGCTGGCCCGCAACCTCAGCGCCGCTGACAACGCCCACGACGCTGTCTTCGCCTCCCGGCGCGGCACCTGGCTGTCTCCCCCGAACGTACGCCGCCAGTGGCGACAAGCACGCACAGACACCGGCCTCGAGTGGGTCACCCCGCACACCTTCCGCAAGACAGTTGCCACGCTCATCGACAAGGAGGCCGACGCCAAGAGCGCCGCTGCCCAGCTCGGGCATGCCAGCGAGGACGTCACCAACACGTACTACATCGCCAAACCTGCGCTCGCCCCGGACAGCTCCCACATCCTCGAACAACTCGGTGGCAGCCCGACCGCAACTGCCCCGAGAGCCCCAAACGCTTCCACGAAAGCGACCTAGACGCGCACGAAGGAACGTCCAACGGCCCGAAGCGCGGACGGAACCAACCCGCCGACGAACGTGGTCGCGTTCACGCGTTTGTGAGGGGTTTTCGGGGGGTGATTCAAAATCACATAGACGAGCTTGAGGCCCTGACCGGCGTTTCCGCTGGTCAGGGCCTCATATATGTGGAGCTGAGGGGATTTGAACCCCTGACCCCCTCGATGCGAACGAGGTGCGCTACCAGTCTGCGCCACAGCCCCCCACCGGCGAACCGGCTTCGGTCCCACCCGGCTTACACCGGGCGGGCCGGCAGCAAGGCTAACAGGTCGCCGGCCCGCACCGCGAATCCGCCCCCTGCCCGGCGCTGCGACCTGCCCGAAGATCGACTCGGCTTCCGGGAAACCGGGCCATCCCGGACGCCGCGACCACCCGACTTCCAGGAACCCGAGTCGATCAAACCGGCCGGGCACGGCCGAGGCAGGGCACGGCACGGCCGGGACCAGGGCACGGCACGGCCGGGACCAGGGCACGGCCGGGACCGGGTCAGGCGCCTCGGCCGGCTTCGTAGGGGCGGCCTCGCAGGCCACCCGAACGCCGGTACGAGACGGACCCGCCGTTGACCGCCGCCGGCAGGTCGCCCGGCCGGTCCAGGCCCATGGCGGCTCGGCGTACCCCTTCCCGCTGGGCGGCCAGGCGGCGCTGCGCCTCCCGGCGGGCGGCTGCCCGGCGGGCCTGTTCCCGGCGCACCTCGGCCTGCCGGGCCGCCAACCAGGCGGCCTCCCGGGCTCGGGCGCGGCGGCGGCGCCTACCGGCGAGGGCCCGGCCCCGCAGGTGGACGACGTACACGGCCAGGAGCAGGAAGGTGACCCCGAAGCCGACCCAGAAGCCGGGGCTGACGAAGAGCACGCCGATCAGCTCGACGACGTTGAGGAGCAGCAGGGCGGCGAGCACCCGGCGACGCCGGTAGACGGCCGGGGTGTGCTGTCGGCGCGGCGGGGGACGACGGCGGGACCGCTTCGGCGCGGCGGGGACGGCACGCAGCCGACCCGAGCGGCGGGCGGCCGGGGGTGCGGACACCGGCGCGCCCAACGTTCCGGTAGTCGCATCCTCACTGAGGGTGACGACCAGTGAGCGCGGAGGGTGGACGGGTCGCCGTCCCGGCACAGTACGGCGCCGTCGGCGACGCTGGAGCACCCGCGCCGTCGACTGCGCCCGCTCCGCCACCAGCCGCTCGGTGGCGTCGTACCGGCGTACCAGCGCCGGGGCCAGGGCGAGCAGGCCGGCGGCGGCGAGGACGGCGAGGAGCACCGAGGTCGGCACCCTCACCCCTCCCGTCACCGAATTCGAAGCAACCGCTCTCCGACCGCAGGATCTTCCACCGATCACGCCTGTGTGCGTGGATCGTCCGGCCGGGGAGCGCTTGCCGCAGCTTGCAGTTACTTGAGGTTACGGCGCACCGACCGGGATGCCACCGCGCCGCGCCGATCCCGTCCGTGGGACGGCTCACCGAGCGGTGGCGCGTACCCGATGCCAGCGGGCCACCAGGCCACCCTCGGCAGCGATCTCCTCACTCGTCATCGCGTACCCGATGTGGTCCCGCCACGCGCCGTCGATGTGCATGTAGCGCACGTGGTACGACTCCTCGCGGAAGCCGAGCTTCTCCACCACCCGCCGGGACGGCCGGTTCTCCGGACGAATGTTGATCTCCACCCGGTGCAGCCCGCCCGGACCGAACGCGTGGTCCACGGCGAGCGCGAGCGCCGTCGGGATCACACCTCGGCCGGCGACCCGCGCGTCCACCCAGTAGCCGACGTAGCCGGAGCAGAGCGCACGCCGCACGATGCTGCCCACGTTGATGTGCCCGACCAGCCGATCCCGGTCGGCCTCACGGAGGCAGACCGCGAACGGCATGCCCTCACCCTCCCGGGCCGAGCGCCGCTGGTCACGGTGCACCCAACGGAACGCGGCCGGCGAGTTCATCTCGTCCCAGCCGCCGGGCAGCGACGACTCCCAGGGCGCCAACCAGGCCCGGTTGGTGCGTCGCACCTCCGACCACGCGGCCGCGTCGGAGCGCCGATAGGGCCGCAGCAGCACCGGGCCGTCGGCCAGCTCCACCGGCCAGCCCGGCGACCGCGCGGGTCCGAAGAGACTCACCGGCACAGTCTCCCGCGCGGGACCGTGTCGCGCGCAAGTGGACCCACCAGTAGGTCCCGGTGACCTCCCGACGCCGCGGCAGCAGCCCCGCGGATCGACCGAAACACCGTCACCGGCGGCGGTCCAGCAGCAGGACGTCCACGGTGGAGCCGGCGGCAGCCGTGGTGACCCGCTCGCCGAGCACCAACAGTCCGTTGGCCTCGGCCAACCCGGAGAGGGTGAACGGCCCGCCGCTGAGCGGCTGGACCGTGTAGCCGCCACCGCGTCGCTCGGCGACGTGCGCCGGACGGAACTCCCGCAGCCCGGCCGGGGACGACACGGTCTCCAGCAGGTGCGCCCGCACACTGGGCCGGAACACCGGCTCGGCCCCGGCGAGCAGTTGGATGGCGGGGCGGGCCAGCACCTCGAAGCCGATCAACGCGGCGCCCGGGTCACCGGGCAGGCAGACCACCGGCACCTCCTCGGCGCCGACCGTGCCGAACCCGAGTGCGGTGCCGGGGTAGAGCGCCACGTCGGTGAAGGTGACCGGCCCGGCGCGACCGCCCTCGCGACGGGAGAGGATCCGGCGCACCATGTCTCCGGGGCCGGTGCCGGTGCCCCCGGTGGTAATGATCAGGTCGGCGCGCAGCGTCTGGTCCTCAAGCAGCCCGCGCAGCCCCTCCGGGTCGTCGTCGCAGATTCCCACCCGGTACGCGAGTGCGCCCACCTCGGCCGCCGCCGCGGTCAGCGCGTGCGAGTTGGCGTCCACCACCTGGCCGGGCTGGCTGCCCCGGCCCACGTCGACGAGTTCGTCACCGGTGGCCACGATGACCACTCGTGGGCTGGGCCGCACCACCACGTGCCCGATGCCGGTGGCCGCGAAGACGGCGACCAGGGCCGGGGACACGTAGGTGCCGGCCCGAGCGAGCAGGGTGCCGGCGGGCAGTTCCTCACCGGCTCGGCGTACCCCGTACCCCCGTTTGGGGGTGCGGAAGATCTCCACGGCGGCCATGCCCTGGTCGGTCCACTCCACCGGGACCACGACGTCCGCAGCGACGGGCAGCGGCGCCCCGGCGGCCACCGAGAAGCACGAGCCGGGGGTGAGCCGGACCGGCCGCCAGCTCGCGGCGCCGAGATCGCCGACCACGTTGAGCCGGATGGTCCGGCCGCCTCGCGTGCCGGAGGGGGCCGGGATGTAGCTCGGCCCCCGACCCCCTCCGGAGATGTCCTCCCAGCGCGCGGCGTAGCCGTCCACGGCCGCCTGGTCGAAGGCCGGGAAGGCGTGCGGCGCGACGACGTCCTCGGCGAGGACGTTGCCGTGGGCCTGGGTGAGGTCGAGGTCGAGTGGCGGCAGCGCGCGCAACCTGCGCAGCACGCTGCCCAGGTAGTCGGCGAGCGGCGTCAACTCGTTCGCGGCCGCCTCGGCGTCGGCCGTCGCGGTCATGTACCAGATCCGCCTGCCGCGTCGGCCTTGACGAAGTCGGCCAGCCAGGACCGGAACTCGGTGCCCAGGTCCTCGCGCTCGGCGGCGATCTGCACCACCGTCTGGAGGTAGCCCAGCGGCATGCCGGTGTCGTAGCGGGTGCCCCGGTAGACGATCGCGTGCACCGGGGTGCCCTCGGTGCGCAGCAGCTCCATCGCGTCGGTCAGCTGGATCTCGCCGCCGCTGCCCGGCTTGGTCCGCCGGATCGCGTCGAAGATCTTGCCCGGCAACACGTAGCGGCCGAGCACCGCGAGGTTGCTCGGGGCGTCCTCCGGCTGCGGCTTCTCCACCATCCCGGTCACCTTGACGACCTCACCGATGTCGGTCAGCTCCGACTCGGCCGGCTCGACGGAGGCGATCCCGTACCGCTTGGTCTCGGCCGGGTCGACCTCGAAGAACGCGAGCACCACACCGCCGGTGCGGGCCTGCAACTCGATCATCGCCGGCAACAGCGGCTCCGACGGCTTGACGAACTCGTCGCCGAGCAGCACCGCGAAGGGCTGGTCGCCGACGTGCGACTCGGCGTAGCCGACGGCGTGACCGAGCCCGAGCTGCTCGGGCTGCCGCACGGTGTAGATCTCGGCCAGCTCGCTGGGCCGACGCACGGCGGCGAGCCGCTCGGCGTCGCCCTTCTCCTCCAGCCTGGTCTCCAGGTCCGGACGACGGTCGAAGTGGTCCACCATCGACGTCTTACCCCGACCGGTGATCAGCAACACGTCGCCGATGCCAGCCTGCGTGGCCTCCTCGACGATGTACTGCAACACCGGCCGATCCACCACCGGCAGCAGCTCCTTGGGCACCGCCTTGGTGGCCGGCAGGAACCGGGTGGCCAGTCCTGCGGCCGGGATGACGGCCTTGACCGCCAGGGGACGGCCAGTTGCGGCGACCGTCGCTGAGGGGTTCGCTGAGTGCTCCGACATGGGGCGAGACTATCGGCCACGGCTCTGCCGCGGCGGGTGTGGCCCAGAAGACGCGCCGCCACCCGACCCCGGCCGGGCCGCGTCCGGGCCGGCCCGCGTGCCGCCCGTCGCGCTTTCCGGCGGTTCGTCGGCCGAATCCGGCCGGGCGTGCGCCGGGCCCGCCACCGACGATTCCGGTACGCCCGCCGGCGGGTCGGACCGGGCGGGCCCGCCCGGCTCCCGGGTGGCCTGCACGGGCTGGCCGGCGCGTGGCAGCCCGTCGGGTGGGGTGACCGCACACGCGAGCACCGGGATCTCCCGGGTCGGCAGATCCGAGCGCACCTCGGCGACCCGGTACGTGTCGCGACCCGCCGCCTTGGCCGCGTAGAGCGCGTCGTCGGCGGCCTCCAGCACCTCGCGCCCGGTGCTGCCGTGGTCCGGAAAGACGGCGATGCCCACCGACACGGTCACCAGGACCGGCCCGGCGTACGCCTCGACGGCGATGGGCGTGTCGCGTACGGCCGCACCGAGCCGCTCGGCCACGATCGCCGCGCCCCGCGCGTCGGTCTCCGGCAGCAGCAGCACGAACTCCTCGCCACCCTGGCGGAAGGCGAGGTCGACCTCGCGGATCTCCCCGCGCACCCGCCTGGCGAACTCGGCAAGCACGGTGTCCCCCGCGGCGTGCCCGTACGTGTCGTTCACGTCCTTGAACCGGTCGAGGTCCAACGCGAGGACGCTGAGCATCCGCCCGAAGCGGCTGGCCCGTTCCACCTCCCGCCGGATCGACTCGCGCAGGTAGCGGTAATTCCACAGCCCGGTGAGCGGGTCGGTGAGGGAGAGCCGCTGCGCCTCCTCGTGCACCCGGACGTTGTCCACCGCGACCGCCGCGTGACCGGCGAAGGTGCGCAGGGTGGCCAGGTCGTCGTCGTCGAACTCGTCAGCGCCCAGCCGGTCGTAGAGGGCCAGCACGCCGAGCGCGGCCGCCGCCCCCGCCTCGTCGGTCGACGCCGGCGGTCCACCGACGGTGGCCGGGGCACCGCCGCCCGGGGCCGCGAACGGCACCGCCACGTACGTGCGGCAGCGCGGCTCCCCCGTCGGCGCCTCGGTCGGCTCCGCCCTTCCCCGCTGCGGTTCCCCGGTGGCGGCGACCTCACCGACCACACCGACGCCGACCGGCACCCGCAACGTCGGTGACCCGTCCGCCTCCTCGTCCGGCCAGCGCCCGTCCAACCCCTCGGTGCACTGCGCGACGAGCACCCCGCCGGTCTCCACGAGCAGTACGGCACCGGCCCGCGCGCCGGTGGCCCCGATGGCGCTGCGCAGGATCACCCGCAGGATGCGTTGCAGGTCGTGGGTGCTGGCCAGGGTGTCGCCCAGCACCGCGAGGTGCCCGCGCAGCTGGTCCCGGTTACTTGTCAACGCCGCGACGTAGGAGCCGGTCTCCCGGGTCATCCGGTTGAACGCGGCGGCCAACCGCCCCACCTCGTCGCGGCTGCGTACCGGCACCCGCGCGGTCAGGTCGCCCTGGGCCACCCGGTCGACCGCCCCGGCCAACTCCGCCAACGGTCGGGTGGTCACCCGGGCCAGCCGCCAGGCGGTGAGCACGGCGAGCAACCCGGCCAGCACGACCACCCCGACCAGCGTGGCGTGCAGCCCCGGTGGCCGCTCGCTGGGCACGGAGAGCACAAGCGGCAGCGGCTGCTCGTCGGACGGCCCGAGCCTGCGTACGTACCGGCCCTCGTTCGTCTCGGTGACCTGCTCGCCCCGGACGGCGACGGCGGCGGCAAGCACCGCGTCGCGTACGTCCCGGGACTCGGTCGTGTGGGTGACCCGCGCGGCGCTCGCCCCACTGTCGAGCAGGGTGACCGCCACCCCGGTCACCGCCGCCAGTCGGGCCACGAAGGCCGGGTCGACACGTTGCGCGGCGGTCACCGTGCCCCGCCGGGCGCCGGCGCGATCGTGCAGGTCGACCCGGGCGGCCAGCGCCCGGACCGCGCTTGTCGCACCGTCGGTCCCACCCCCGTGCGAGCCGTCCCCCGGGCCCAGGGGCGAACCGCCGTTCGGGCCTTCGGCCGGGCCGGCGCAGTGCTGCCACGGGCTGGACGGCGCACCTGGCGAGACGTAGGTGACCTCGCCCGCAACGTCGGTGACCAGCACCGCGGCGGCCAGGCCCCGACCGACGAGTTGCGCGGCGGCGACGGCGGGGTCGGGGGTGAGCGCCACCGCGTCGGCGGTGGCGCGGAGCTGCTGGCAGAGCGCGTCGACCGAGGTACGCACGGTGGACGCCGCCACCGCCAGGCGCTCGGTCGAGCGGCTGCGGTCGACGGCCGCGACGGTCGAGGCGACGAAGAGCGCGCCGAGCAGGACGGGCCCGAGCACCACCGCGAGGAAGGCTGCCGTCAACCGCCCGCGTAGCGTCACTCGGTCCCCCCGGAAGTTCCGCCTCCGTTGCTTGCGATGCTGACACAGAGCAACCGTGGGAGAGGCGTTGCGTCAGGAGTGTTGCGTGCCGGAATTTTCTGATGAAGCGGAAGTGACCCGGGTGGCGAAGCGGAACACCCGCGCCGAGCTGCTCGCTCGCCGCCGTTCGCTGCCCGCGGCGACGAGGGCGGCCGCTGCCCGGCGCGTCCAGGCCGAGCTTGTCGATCTGGTACGCCGGCTGCGCCCGCACCGGATGACCGCGTACGTGCCGGTCGGCTCCGAACCGGGCGGCGGGGACCTGCCCGAGGTGCTGCGGGCGGCCCTGCCGGCAGACGCCGAGTTGCTGCTACCGGTGCTCCTCGACGATCTGGATCTGGACTGGGCGGCGTATACCGGGCCGGGTGCCTTGATCGCGGCGGGCCGGGGTATCCGAGAACCAGCCGGTGCCCGCCTCGGGGTGACCGCGGTGGCCCATGCCGAACTGGTGGTCGTACCGGCTCTGGCGGTCGACCACCACGGTCGGCGGCTCGGGCGCGGCGGCGGCTCGTACGACCGCGCACTCGCCCGGGTACCCGAAGTAGCCATGACAGTGGTACCCCTGCACGACGGTGAGCTGGTCGAGGCGCTGCCGGTCGAGCCACACGACCGCCGGGTGCGCGCGGTCGTCACGCCCGCCGACGGGGTGCGTACGCTTGACGGCGGCCCGGGTGCGGCGCACGGTGTCGCGCCCCACACGTCCGCTGGACGAACCCGGGGCGAATGACGCACCATTGGCACTCGAATACGTCGAGTGCCAACTGGCCGAGCCCAGATCCGGAGGAGAACGTGCCCACGTACCAGTACGCCTGCACCACGTGCGGTCACCAGCTCGAGGCGGTGCAGTCCTTCTCTGACGAGCCGCTGACCGAGTGCCCGGCGTGTCAGGGGCGGCTGCGCAAGGTCTTCAACTCGGTCGGCATCGTCTTCAAGGGTTCGGGCTTCTACCGCACCGACTCCCGGGCGTCCGGCTCCGAGACGACGGCCGGCGGCACGGCCAGCAAGCCGGCGAAGTCCGAGTCGTCCTCCGGTGACAGCTCGTCGTCCTCGTCGTCCTCGTCCTCGTCGGGGTCCTCTTCCTCGTCCGGGTCGTCCTCGTCCGGGTCGTCCTCGTCGGGGTCGTCGTCCTCGTCCGGGTCGTCTTCGGGGTCTTCCTCGGGTGGGTCGGGCGGCGGCAAGGCGGCAGCGGCCAGCTCCGCGTCCTGATCGCCGAAGGCTCGACCAGTCAGGTCGGGCCTCGATCCACTCGGGTTTCAGGAAGCCGGGCCCTCCCCCTCGCCTCGATGCCTCGGTTTCCTGATCGTCGAAAGCCCGACCAGACGGATCCGGCTTGATCCACTCGAGTTTCAGGAAGCCGGGCCCTCCCCCTCGCCTCGATGGCCCGGTTTCCTTGAGCGCGAGTCGATCAAGGCGGGCGCCGTAGCAGACTCAACCGACGGCGGGGCGTTTTCCACAGGCCGGGCGGTTGTCCACAGGCGTCGGCCGTGGGTCGGCCGAGGCGGTCGGATATGCCTAGCCTGCCGTCCATGGGTGCCACTGCGGCGCTCGGGGACGGGAGGCGGCAGCGGCAATGGTCGATCCGGATTCGGCGCGGGCTCTGCGTCCGCTGCGTCAGCTCACTCTGCCCGGCGGGCGCACCCTGCTCCGGGCCGTCCTGGTCGCCGCGCTGCTGTGCCTGGCCGCCGCAGTCCTGCACACGCCGGCGGGATGCCCGCCGGCCGCCGTGCCCTCCGACGCACCGATGGAGCCCGGCGGAACGACCGGGCAGGTCGGCGAGGGTCGGCCAGCCGGTTCCAGGACAGGCACCCCCGACACCCCAACGTCACGCACCGACCCAGTCGAGCCGGCCCCAGAACCCGCCAGATCAAGCTCCGACCCCGACAGGTCCAGCTCCGACCCCGACGGATCAAGGTCCGACCCCGACAGGTCCAGCTCTGACCCTGCCAGGTCAAGTTCCAACCCCGAGAGGTCAGGCTCGGGCCGTGCCGGCGCATACTCCGCCGCCGTCGACCGGCCCAGATCCGAGAGGGCTGACGACCATGGCAGGGTAGGTCTCTCGCTACGGCCACCATGATCGTCGGCCACGCACGGCCGGCTGCCGGACGGACGTCGCGAGGCGCTGGCCGGGCCGCTGGCGTCAGTCCCAGTGCGGGGGGCGTTCGGCGAGCAGCCAGTCGTCGTTGCCGCCCGACCGCTCACCCCAACCGCGGTCGGTGTCGTCGGAGGTCTGCTCGGGCAGCACCACGAAGTCTTCGCTCAGGTCGACGGCGCGGTCGTCGTCACCACGTACGCCGTGCGTGCCGGGGTCTTCGGTGCTCACGAGCGGCAAGACTAGCGCAACCGACGGCGGGTGACCCGGGCCGACGACGGGGCACGCCGACCAGGAACGACCGGCCCGGGACGGTGGCACTGGCCAGAAACGACCCGGCCGACGACCATGGCACGCCGGCTAGAAACGGCCGGGCCCAGCGGTGGCGTTGGTAGCGTCGGTCGGCGTGACGACCCCCAGCGATGGCAGCAACCCGGACGACTACTGGCGACGGCCCGACGCCGGCGACGACGCGGTGGCGCACCAACCCCCCACCGCCCCGGTGACGACACCACCGACCGGGCACACCCCCGGTGGATACTCCGGCCCGCCGCCGAGCGTGCCGCCGCCGGCGGGCTGGCGTCCACCCGTACACCTACAGCCGGCGCCGCCGCGACACCTGCCGCCGCAGGACATGGCCGACCTGGACGCGGCCGAGCAGCGCTCGCAGCGGGTCACCTACGGCTTCGGGGCGGCGGCCGGCGTGGTGCTGCTGTTCCTGCTCTGTCTGCTCTGCTCGCGAGTCATCTTCTGATGCCCGCCCCGGAGCGGCCGCCAAGGGACGCCAGCCCGGGACGCCGGCCCGAGACGCCAGCCCGGGACGTCGGCCAGGGGTGACAGCTCAGAGGGTGGTGCCCCAGACGGTCTCGGCGCCGGAGTGGCCGGTCAGGTAGACGTAGATCAGGGCGGCGATGGCGAGTCCCACGGCCGCTACCGACAGCACCGGGGTGACCAGCGCAGGTAGCTGCGGCACCCGGGGGTGCCCACTCGTCGCCACGAGAAGCAGGATGGCCACGATCCCGAGCGGCACCACGATGCGGAAGAGGATGTCACCGTAGCGGGAGTGGTCGAAGATCTGGTCGAGGATCGGCCCCTGGAAGCCCCTGGCTACCAGTGCGTCGGTGAGCGCCTCGCCAGACTTGACCGCGACGTAGGCGGTCACCGGCGCGGCCAGGGCGAGGAGGCCCAGGGCCCAGTCGAGCCGGTGCCGCCAGCGCGGCAGCCCCACGTAAGCGATGGCCAGCACCGCCAGGAGCGGCACGAACACGACGACCGCGTGGACCACCAGGACGTGTACCGGTAGACCCAGGATCTCCTCGAACATCGAACCCTCCAGGTGGATCATGGTCAGGGGTGGTCAGCCTATGGTCCGCCGATCGTCCCCAGGCTCTCGACCGGACACACGCGCGCCGCGTCGATCAGGTTCACCCCTCTGGGCCGTACTCCCGATCTTGCCGGGCTGTGTCGGTGGCCACCCGGAGCGGGCGACGGTTGTCGATGCTCAGCGGGCGTGCTGTCATTGGCGAATGTCAGGTGCGGAGGAGTTGCTGCGGTCGAAGGGCCTGCGGGTCACGCGGCCGCGCCTCGCGGTGCTCGACGTGCTGTCCGGCGGTGGCCACCTGGAGGTCGACGAGATCACCCGCCGGGTTCGCGAACGCCTCGACTCGGTCTCCACCCAGGCGGTGTACGACGTGCTGGGCGCGCTGTCCCGGGCCGGGCTGTCGCGCCGGATCGAGCCGGCGGGCAGTCCCGCCCGCTACGAGGCGCGTGTGGGCGACAACCACCACCACGTGGTCTGCCGGGGCTGCGGCGAGATCGCCGACATCGACTGCGCGGTGGGCAGCGCACCGTGCCTGGAGCCGAACACCGCGCACGGGTTCGAGGTGGACGAGGCCGAGGTGACCTTCTGGGGTCTCTGCCCGAGCTGCCGGGCCCGCCGCTCCGCCGACGTCTGATCGCCGGCACCGCGACCTGTCACCGGCGAGGTCGGCCCGACCGTGGCACTCTTGGGCGGTGGACTCCGATGACCTCGGCCTGTTCGGTCCGGGTTCGGTCACGTGGAAGGTGCACGAGGAGCCGATCCTGATCGTCGCCGGCCTGCGCTCGCTCTACCTCCAGGCGTTGCACCCCCGGGCCATGGCCGGGGTCGCGCAGAACAGCAACTACCGCACCGACGCCTGGGGCCGACTGGTCCGCACCGCCACCTACGTGGCGACCACCGTCTACGGAACCACCGCCGAGGCGGAGGCCGCCGGAGCCCGACTACGCCGCCTGCACGACCGGCTGCGAGCCACCGACACGCTCACCGGCGAGGAGTTCCGGATCGACGAACCGGACCTGCTGCGCTGGGTGCACGTGACCGAGGTCGAGTCGTTCCTGAGCACGGCCCGCCGCGCCGGCCTGCCGCTGAGCGACGACGAGGTGGACGGTTACTACGCCGAGCAGCGCCGCGCCGCCGCCCTGGTCGGCCTGGACCCGACCACCGTCCCGGGCACCGCCGCCGAGGTCGCGGACTACTACCGGGCCGTACGGCCAGAGTTGCGGATGACCCGGGAGGCTGCCGAGACGGCGGTGTTCCTCACCGCCCCGCCGCTGCCGTGGAAGCTCAGCCTGCCGGTCCGGTTGGGGCTCACGCTGGGCCCGCCACGCTGGGCGTACCTGGGGATCGCCGGCACCGCGTTCGCGCTGCTGCCGGCGTGGGCCCACCGGATGTACGGGGGCATCGGTCTGCCGACCACCGCACTGTCGGCGGACCTGACCGTGCGCGCGCTGCGGCTCGCCCTCGCCGCCGTTCCCCGGCGTTACCTGGAGGGGCCGTTGATCCAGGCGGCCAAGGAGCGGGCCGCGCGGCACGCCGCCGCCACGCTGACCGGCTGACCTGCCCCTCGGCCGGGGATCAACCGTCGGCGGGCCGGTCCATCGCCGCCCACGGCTCCTTGCCCGGAGCCTGGGCACCCGTCGGGCAGTGCCGCCGGAAGTCGCACCAGCCGCAGCGTGGGCCGGGTGCCACCGGGAAGGCCTCGTCCGCGTCGGCACCGTCGGCGACCGCCCGTTCGGCGGCCATGATGTCGCGGGCCGTCTCTTCCGCGCGGGTCAGTTGCCGGGCCAGCGACTCGACCGTGTGGTCGTGGCCGGCGACCGTGCCGGTCGGCAGGTGGTGCAGCTCCACCCGGCGGCACGGGCGACGGAACACCCGCTCGGCGGCGTACGCGTAGAGCGCCAGCGCCTGCGAGCCTCGGGCGTCGTCCGTGTCGAGCCCGGTGCGACCGGTCTTGTAGTCGACGATGACCAGCTCCGGCCCGTCCGGCCCGGGGCGCGAGTCGATCCGGTCGGCGCGACCGTTGAACGCCAGCACCGCGGTCTTGACCGCCACCACCCGCTCCACGCCGAGCGGGTCGGAATCCGGCTCCAGCGTCTCGACGTACGCCTCAAGCCACCCCAACGCCCGCCGGTAAGCGGCCCGCTCCTGCTCGTCGTCGCGGTAGCCCTCGCGGACCCAGGTGCCCTTGAGCAGCGTGGCGAGCGCCTCGGGGCGCCGCCGGTCGGCGGGCAGCGCATACCAGTTCTTCAGGGCGGTGTGCACGCTGGCGCCGAGCGAGTTGTGCGCCCACGGCGGGCCCTTGGGTGGGGCGGGTCGATCGACGTAGGAGTAGCGGTAGCGACGCGGGCAGTCCGTGTACGCGCCGAGCTTGCTGGGGGTGCAGACGAACAGCCGCTCGGGCATGCCCTCGAAGCCGAGTTGCTCGGCGTCGCCTGCGCGCTGCCGGGGGGCACGGCCGCCGGCGGCGGGCCGCCCCGCTGATGAGGATCGTCGCACGCCTGCGATCCTGCCATCCGCCCCCGACATCGCGCGCGTGCCGTCAGGTCATGTTGACGTACTGCGTGACGAAGGCGAACACCGCGTCGGCGATGAGTTGCACGGCGATCGCGGCCAGCAGCAGACCGGCGATCCTGGTCAGGACCTCGATGCCGCCGGGACGCAGGATCTTGACGATGCCCCCGGAGAAGCGCAGGACGATCCAGACGGCGAGCATCACGGCGAGGATCGCCACGGCGATGGCGGTGAAGTCCGCAAGCCCGTCGGCCTGCTGGACGAAGAGCATGGTGGCCACGATGGCGCCCGGTCCCGCCAGCAGTGGGGTGCCCAGCGGCACCAGTGCGATGTTCGAGGTGGCATCCGAGCTGGGGCCGTCGGTCTTGCCGGTGAGCAACTCCAGGGCGACGAGCACGAGCAGCAGCCCGCCGGCCGCCTGCAAGGCCGGGAGGTCCACGTGCAGGTAGTCGAGCAGGGTCTGCCCCGCCACCGCGAAGACCACGATGACGCCCAATGCCAGCGTGACTGCCTGCCAGGCGGCCCGGTTACGGTCGCGGGCGGGCAACGGGCCGGTCAGTGCCAGGAAGATCGGCATCATGCCCGGCGGGTCAGTGATCACCAGCAGGGTCACGAAAACCTCGCCGAACAACTTCAGATCCACGTGATCAACCTAGCCGCGCGGCGATGGACGAAATACCCGGATCACCCCGAAGCGACCTCGGTCACCCCGTCGGCGACGATCCGCTCGTACGCCTCGACGCTGGTGCTGAAAGCACCCAGCTGAACGGTCTTGTGGGTGCCGTGGAAATCCGAGGAGCCGGTGACGAGCAGACCCAGCTCGGCGGCGAGCGCGCGTACGTGTTCCCGCTCGGCCGGGCTGTGGTCCTCGTGGTCGACCTCGAGCCCGGCGAGCCCGGCGGCGGCCAGCTCGGCGATCAACTCGTCGGGCACCACCCGGCCACGTCGGGTGGCTCGCGGGTGGGCGAAGACCGGCACGCCGCCGGCCGCCCGGACCAGTCGGACGGCCCGGAACACGTCGATGTCCTCCTTGGGCAGCCGGTACCGCTCGCCAAGCCAGTCCGGGCCGAACGCCTCCCGGACGCTGTCGACCAGGCCGGCGCGGATGAGGGCCTGCGCGAGGTGCGGGCGCCCCACGGTTCCGCCACCCGCGCCGGCCAGGATGTCCGGCCAGTTCACGTCGATGCCGTCGGCGCGCAGGAGGGCGACCATCCGTTCGCCGCGCTCCTCCCGGGCGACCCGGACCCGAGCCAGCTCGGCCACCAGCTCCGGGTGGTCCGGGTCGAACAGGTACGCCAGCAGGTGCAGCGGCACCGCCGGCTGCGCGCCGGACCAGCGACAGGACAGCTCCGCGCCGCGGACCAGACGCAGACCTGGCGGTAGTGCGCCCACGGCGGGCGCCCAGCCGGCGGTGGTGTCGTGGTCGGTGATCGCCAGCACGTCCAGCCCGGCGTCGACGGCCGCGCCGACCAGCTCGACCGGGGTCAGCGTCCCGTCGCTTGCCGTCGAGTGGGTGTGCAGGTCGATTCGGGGGGCGGGTCCGGTACGCGAGGTCACCGCCCGACGCTACCGAGAAAACCGCGAGCCCGGCTCACCTAGGCCGCTGGGCTCAGAGCCCCTTGACCAGGATCGGCCGGTCTCCGGCTGGCAGGCCCGGCACCGCGGCGGGGCTGGCCGGCTCTCCCACCCGGACCTGGCGAACGTCGACCTGGACCAGCTCGCCGGTCTCGTCGAGGTAGGAGGCGTTCGTCCTGTCGCTCCAGATGATCGCTCCGGTCACCGGCGGCCCGGCCGCGACGGCGGTCGCACCCGGCCCGAGCCGCTGCAGGTCGACAAGCAGGGCTCGGCCGGCCTTGCCGATCACGCCGTTCACCAGCAGCCACCGCCCGTCCGGGGAGACCTCGCCCACGCCGTCCTGGCTGAGGTCGGGACCGCAGCCGGTGCGTACCGGGTCCAGGTGCCGGGTCGGGGTGAGGACGGCGAGGCAGGTCCGGCCCGGATCGGTCGCGGCGACCTGGCCCACGAGCCGCCCGTCGGGCAGCCGCCCGTAGATGTTGAGGCTGTTCTGGTCGAGGGCCTCCGGCAACGGCCCCGCACCGGGCCGCCACAGGGTGTGACCGGCGCCGGCCGGGTCGAGTCGGACCAGCACGCTGTCGGCGACGAACCGGACGGGCTCCGCCGCCGCCGGGACGGGGGTACGCACCGCCCCGATGAGTTGGGTGCCGACCACGCCCGCCACCAGCAGATCGTCTCCGTCGCGCCAGGCGACCTGGAGGCTGTCCGGGGCCAGCACGATCGCACCCGCCCCGGCCAGCAGCACCTGCACCAGGCCGTCGTTCTGCACCACCCACAGGGAGCGCCCCGCGATGCTCCGCGCGCCGACCACCAGCCAACCGCCGCCGTTGGGCAGGGGCTGCGCCTGTTCGGCCGGCCCGACGTCGGGCAGCACCAACCGCCGCCCGTCGGCGTTGACAAGCGTCGCGCCGACAAGCGGAGGGGCCGACGTCACGGGTGCGGGGCCGGGGACTGGCACGCTGGCCGTCGGAAACGGCCGGCTGGTCGGGTCCGGGTCACCGATCACCACGATGGGTGACCCGTCCCGCCGGGTCTCGGCACCGAGCTGGGCCATTCCGGCGCTGAGTGCCACGGTGGTGACCGCCGCGAGGGCGAGACCGGCTGCCGTGCGTCGACGCCGGATCCGGTTCGCCCGGCGAATGGCCTGGCCGGCAGGATCGACGCCCAGTGGCCGGGCGACAGCGACCTGGTGCGAGAGAGTCTCCCGCACCGCACCTTCCAGGTCGTCAGGCCGCACCTGATAGGAACGCGGCGGGCCGTCCGTCAGGTTGTCGTGCCGGCTCGGGAACCTGCTCACTGCTGCTCACCGGAGCCGGTGCCGACGGGCACGGCCGCCGGGACGGTGGGCAGCACGACCTGCGGGGTGATCGCGCGCGCCACGGCGGGACGCGGAGCGGCCGGGCGGGGTACGGGTCGGCCAGCCGCCCGCCCCGGCGCGGGTGTGGCAGCGACACCAGGGACCGGGACCCGTCCGGTCCGGGAGCCGGAACCCGTCGTCCGGTCGGAGGCACCGGGCGCGGACCCTGCACCGGCGGCAGCGGGCGACCGGCCGGAGATGCCGGCCGCGGCGGCGAGGTCCGATGCGTCCGCGCCCAGTCGCCGACGCAGCGTGGCCAGTGCCCGCGACGTCTGGCTCTTCACCGTGCCCGGTGAGATGTCAAGCATCGCGGCGGTCTGCGCCTCCGACATGTCCTCGTAGTAGCGCAGCACCAGCACCGCCCGCTGCCGGTTGGGCAGTTCCCGAAGGTGCCGCCAGAGCAGGTCACGGTCGAGCTGCTGCTCGATCTCGTCGACACCGGCCCGCTCGGGCAGCACCTCGGTCGGGCGCTCGCCGTGCCAACGCCGCCGCCACCAGCTGGTCGACGTGTTGACCATCACACGTCTGGCGTACGGCTCGACGGCCTCGATCCCGCCGAGCCGCTTCCACGCGAGGTAGGTCTTGGTCAGCGCCGTCTGGAGCAGATCCTCGGCCGTGGCCCAGTCTCCGGTGAGCAGGTAAGCGGTGCGTAGGAGCGCGGCGGAGCGGGCCGCGACGAACTCGCGGAACTGCTCCTCCAACGAGTCCTTGCTCGCCACCGCCCACCTCCACACCCCTGCCGTCCTGGCAGAGTGCCACGTCAGGGGCGCTCTGGTCCATGACGAAAGGTGCGCACTTGCTCCGATGTTCGGTCGAAAACTTTCACGCCCCGTCGTCGGCCTTGGCCTCGTCGGCCTCCTTGCCGAGCCGCGCCTCGACCGCCTGCGGCTCGTACATCTCCTCGACGACGCGCAGGTAGAGCTCGTTCGGGTTGGGCAGGTTCTTGATCTCCCGGAGGGCCTGCTCCTGGCCGGCGGACTCCAGCACGAACGTGCCGTAGTTGAGCGCCCGGCCGGTCGGGGTCTGCTCGTACTTCATGTCGGTGACCCGGACCAGCGGCATCATCGCCACCTTGCGGGTGACGATGCCGTTGACCACCATGACCCGCTTGTTGGTCAGGATGAACCGGTCGTACCACCAGTCGGCGACCTTCCACGCCACCCAGCCCATCACCGCGAACCAGAGCAGCACGGCGATGGTGGTCAACGCGCCGACGTCCTGGCCGGCGAGGAAGCCGGAGAGGTAGCCGAGCACGAAGGTCGCCGCGATGCCGATCAACAGCGGGTTGGTGAGGTGGATCCAGTGCCGCTTCCACTCGCCCCGGTAGCGCTCGGTGGGGAATAGGTAGCGAGCCACAAGCGAGCTGGGCTCGTCCTCGAGTGGCAGCACACGTCGAGGGGTCGAGCCGGTCGCGTCGGCGCGCAACCCGGCCAGCTCGTCCTCGGAGATCTGCGGCGGCTGGTAACTGGCCTCCGGATCACGGATCCACCCCCGACCGGAACGACCCTGACCGGCATAGCCGGGCCCGTCGCCATAACCGACATCGTCCGAAAGGGACGGACCGTCGGAGAGGCCGGGACCGGCCCCGTAGCCCGGGCCGTCGTCGGGCCCGATCCGCGGGATCGGCTCGGTGTCACGCTCGCGGCGCTCCCGGTCGGGGTCGTCCGGGTCGAAGGGTGGACCGGAGGGGCTGCCCATCGGCGGCTAGGCGACGAGGCTTGTGAAGAAGTCGCCGAACCCCTGGGCGATATCCATGATCCCGCCGCCGAGCGACTTGAACACGTCCGCCGCCGAGTTTGGCCGGTAGGCGACGAAGAAGATCAAGAATGCGATTCCGGCCCAGGTGAGGACCTTCTTGACCATGGCGGGCCATCCTCTCGCGCGGCGCCGGGTCCCATTACCGCAGCGGCACCCAGAGTATCAGTGTGGTGTCGTACAGTGAATATCTGCGTCCGTTCTCCGTCAAACCGGCAGACTTGTCAAGGTCTCCCGGGTAAGTACGGGGACGGTGCGCCGTACACGAGCTCGGGCGGCACCCACTCGGTCAGATCGTGTAGCACGACATCTTCCGCGAGCAGGTGACCCGCACTCGCCGGCCAGGCTATCGCATGGAGCCACATTCCCCGAGCTTCGCCCGCGTACGCGCTTCGATCCGTCGGGGAATTCACCACCCACAGTGGAGTGGGGTGCCCGCCGACCTTGATCTTCGCCTGTCCGACGTGGTCAGGGTGGCCGGGCCCGGGGTCGGTCAGCGCGTCGACCAACTCCGGCCCCGGATCCGGGCCGGCCAGTCCGGCGAGCCGGGTGCCCAGGCCCACGCCGGGTTCCTCGGCCACGAAGACCAGATCGGCCGGACCACCACCGAGTGGCGCCGGGCCCGCGCAAGCCACCGCGGTCGCCCGCACACCCGTCCGGTCGTCACCGGCGTACGCCACGCCGGTGAGTGTCCAACCCGGTGGCAGCGGCCACGGGCACCACAGCGGAGTCACCGGCGGGTCGGCGGTCGCGGTGATCCGCTCCACCACGCTCGCCACGATCTCCGCTCCGATGTGCTCGGGCACGTGCAACGGCGGCACCGGGCCGCAGCGCACGCACCTGGAGTCGGTGTGCATCAGATCCGGCGCCCTTACCGGGCCCCCGCATCTCGGACAACTCACCGCGACACTCACATCCCCACCGTCTCCCCGGACCGCCGGCACGTCAAGCCGGAACGTCCGATTCGGCACCGGAAGGGGGTCAGTCCGGCGGCGGGCCGGCGTGCGCCCGAATCCAGGTGTGCATGGCGATTCCGCTTGCCACGCCCGCGTTGATCGACCTGGTCGAGCCGTACTGGGCGATGGAGTAGAGCGTGTCGCAGGCGGCGCGGGCCGGTTCGGAGAGGCCGGGCCCCTCCTGCCCGAACAGCAGCACGCAGTCCCGTGGCAGGGTGCCGGTCTCCAGCGGACGCGACCCGGGCAGGTTGTCGATGCCGAACACCGGCAGGCGCCGCTCGGCGGCCCAGGCGACGAACTCCTCGATCGTCTCGTGGTGCCGTACGTGCTGGTACCGATCGGTCACCATCGCGCCGCGCCGGTTCCACCGGCGCCGTCCGACGATGTGCACCTCGGCGGCGTTGAACGCGTTGGCGTTGCGCACCACCGTGCCGATGTTGAAGTCGTGCTGCCAGTTCTCGATCGCGACGTGGAAACCGTGTCGGTGCCGGTCCAGGTCGGCGACGATCGCGTCGTGCCGCCAGTAGCGGTAGCGGTCGACGACGTTGCGTCGGTCCCCCTCCGCCAGCAGTTGCGGGTCGTAACGGCTGTCGTCCGGCGGGTCCCCCGGCCAGGGGCCCACACCCACCTCGAGCTGGTCGTCGGTCACGGTCATCAGAGGGTACGGACCGCGTCGACGCCCGGCGCGACGACCTGCCGGTCAACCCAGGTCGAGGGCGGCACCGAGCCGGTCCAGGAAACGCCGGTCCGCCGGACTGGCCGGTGGGTCCACCCGGCCCGCGCCGGCGCCGGGCACCGCGCGGCAGACCCGGCCCGCGACCGACTGCACCCATTGGCGGTACGCGGCCGAGTCGGCGGGGTCGGCCCGCCGCCGCAGGACCCGGCTCGCGGCCCGGCAGGCGGCCAGCAGGTCAACCAGGTCGGTGAGCCGCTCGGGGGGTTGCGGGGTGCCGTCGTGGCGGGCGTAGATCGTGGCGACCACCGCGCGGACCAGATCACTGTCGGAGGCTCGGCCGGCGGCCACGGCATCCAACCCGGCCAGGCTCGCCATGAACCCACGTTCCGTCCGACCCGGACCGGGTGCGGCGGCGGCCACGAGGACCCGACCGGGCAGGCTGGTGAGCAGGTCCCATTCGGCGGCGGAGTAGACAGCGGTGGTCACGGGCGCGCCTCGGCGGCCGGCAGCGGACGGCTCTCCCTCGACGGAGTGGCTCATCGGAACCTCCGGCGTCAGCATATGCCCCGAGACGGGAACCGGGCCCCATCCCCAGCAGACCCGCGGTGGGGACGGAGCCCGGTGCTCGTCGTCGGTCGAGCCCGCCGCGACGGTCAGCGTGGCTCGGGAAAGCTGGGCCGCTCCGGATCCACTCCGTCGGGCACCGCGGTGGCCGCGTACTCCCGCTTGGGGACCATGACCTTGCGCCGGAAGACGCAGACCATCGTGCCGTCCTGGTTGTAGCCGCGGGTCTCCACCGACACCACGCCCCGGTCGGGTTTCGAGCCGGACTCCCGCTTGTCCAGCACCGTCGTCTCGCCGTAGATCGTGTCGCCGTGGAAGGTCGGCGCGACGTGCCGCAGTGACTCGACCTCCAGGTTGGCGATCGCCTTTCCACTCACGTCGGGCACCGACATGCCGAGCAGCAGCGAGTAGATGTAGTTGCCGACCACGACGTTGCGCTTGAACTGGCTGGCCGTCGCGGCGTAGTGCGCGTCCATGTGCAGCGGGTGGTGGTTCATGGTGAGCAGGCAGAAGAGGTGGTCGTCGTACTCGGTCACGGTCTTGCCCGGCCAGTGCCGGTAGACCGCGCCGACCTCGAACTCCTCGTAGTAGCGACCGAACTGCATGCTGGTCCCTTCGACGGGCGGCGATGGAGTTCGGCACAGCATGCCTTACCGATGGTTAAGGGGGCTGGCGGGGCGCGGTGGCGGCGGAAATGTCACACCTGTCACACGCCCGGGGGGAGACGCAATGAGCGGCGGGGCCCTCCCCGGCACCCGCCGCCCACGCTCTGATGTGAGGAATTCTGCCCTACGCCTGCGTAGGTTCAACAGAGATCGCGGTCACATTTATCTTTTTGTAACACTACTCTCCGTGACAGAGCGAAGGTTGATCAGCGATCTCCGCAGGCCGGATACCTCCTTGTCAATGCCCAAGTTACCGATTCGTAGTGCTCAATCGCGTGGATCTCCCTGGAAACGCTCCCATTACCGCAGGTCACGCAAGTGCGCGATGCAAGTGCGTTCCGCAGGTCGGGTGTGAACAGACATGTGTCGATGACCGGCAGCACCCTGCGGCAGCCCCGAGCACGTTTCGTGCCTCACGACCCGGGAATTCGATACGGTCAGCCCTGGTTCTACGGGACGTACGCAAACCGCGGTGATCGGAGAGTGCAATGGCAACCGTTGAGCTGACCTCGGCGAACTTCGACGAGGTGACCGGCAACGACGGCATCGTCCTGGTCGACTTCTGGGCCGACTGGTGTGGTCCGTGCAAGCGGTTCGCTCCGGTCTACGAGCGCTCCTCCGAGAAGCACCAGAACATCGTCTTCGGCAAGGTCGACACCGAGGCTCAGCAGGAGCTGGGCGCCAAGTTCGACATCCGCTCGATCCCGACGATCATGGCGATCCGGGACGGCGTCATCGTCTTCGCCCAGCCGGGCGCCCTCCCCGAGTCCGCTCTGGAGAACCTGATCGAGCAGGTCGAGGCGCTGGACATGGACGACGTCCGCAAGCAGCTGGCCGAGCACAACCACTGAGTCGTCAGCTGACGACACGCGAGGCCGGGCCCGGTGCGGGCCCGGCCTTCGTCGTACCCCCGCCGACTCTCGCATGATCACCTTCCTGGTCAGGTCGGAGTGGCCGTCGGAGGGACCCGACACAGCCGGTACATCCCGTATCGTCACGACCCGATGGAGAACCTGACCACCCGCGGGCGCGTGACCCGGCTGGGCGCGACCGCACTCGGCCTCGTCCTGCTCGTCGGCGGCACCTTCTGGGGCAGCGACGACGACTTCCCGTTCGGCCCGTTCCGGATGTACTCCACCTCCAACCCGCCGAACGCGCCCGCGCCCGACACCCGGGTCGAGGGAGTGAACAGCTCCGGGGCGGTGATCGACCTCGACCAGAACGCGACGGGCATCCGGCGCGCCGAGATCGAGGGTCAGCAGGCCCGGTACGCGGCCGACCCGACGCTGCTCACCGAGGTCGCCGACGCGTACGCCGAACGCCACCCGGACGCACCCGCGCTGGTCGAGGTCCGCATCGTCATCCGCTGGCACGGCATCCGCGCCGGCCGGCCCACCGGCCAACACACCGACCAGACCGTCGTCCGCTGGCAGGCGACCCGATGACCCGCTGGCTGACCGAGGCCGTGCCCCGGGGCCGGGTGGCCGCGTTCCGGACCCTGATCTACCTGTTCGTCGCCGCCGATCTGGTGATCTTCACTCCCTGGGTACGCACCCGGGTCAGCGTGCCCGGCGACCTCTACCAGCCACTCCTGGTCGGCCGCCTGCTCCCACTGCCGACGCCGACCGAGACGCTGGTGACGGTGATCTTCTGGGCGTTGCTGCTGCTCGCCCTCCTCGCCGCTACCGGACGGGCGCCCCGGCTGCTCGGCTGGGCGGTGTGCGCGCTGTACCTGGAGTGGATGATCATCGCGATGAGCTACGGCAAGGTCGATCACGACCGGTTCGGGCTGCTCGTCGCGCTGGCCGTGCTGCCCACCGCAGGTCGCGCCCGGCACGGCGACCCCACCCGCACCGAGGCCGGTGGCTGGGCCCTCCGCGTCACCCAGATCGCGGTGATCTGCACGTACTTCCTGGCCGCCTTCGCCAAGCTGCGCTTCGGCGGCCTGGACTGGCTGACCGGCTCGGTCCTGGCCCGCGCGATCATCCGGCGCGGCACCGACCTGGCCGACCTGATCGCCCAGGTGCCGTACCTGCTGATCGTCGCCCAGTTCGGCATCGTGGCGTTCGAGCTGCTGAGCCCGGTGGTCTTCTTCCTGCCACCCCGCTGGCGACTCGCCATGGTCGGCTTCTTCTACTCGTTCCACGCGGTCACCATCGCGACCATCACGATCTCGTTCGCGCCACACCTGGCCGCGATGACCAGCTTTCTACCGCTGGAGCGGGTACGCCCGCTGGTCTGGACCCGCCGGCTCGTCCGCCGCGACAGTCCCGACGGCGCTCCTCCAGCCGAGCCGACGGACGCCGACCCGGTGCCAACCCAGGGCCCGCTGACGACCGGCGCGGAGCGGGCGTTCGACGGTCAGGCTCCGGCGGGCTCCGGCGCGGAGCGGGCGTTCGACGGTCAGGCTCCGGTGGTGGGGCGACCGCTCGGGCCGTAGAGCCGCTCCCGGGCCTCCTGTGGCAGGGCGCAGGCCGCCGTGCCCCCGGGAAGCCGGTGCCGGTTGCGCGCGACCCAGCGGTACAGCGGCCAGGCCGCCACACGCACCGGCGGAAACCGCAGGCCGGCGCCGGCGACCCGCCAGAGCGGGCCACTTGCCGCGAGGAGCTTCGCGATGGCGTCGGGGCCCGCCGCACGCGCGCCGTCCGCGCCGACCCACTGCACGGCCTCCTCGCACTCGGCCACGCTGAGGCCGAGCGCGTCCAGGTCGGCGAACTGCCAGGGCACCACCCGAGCGGTGGTGGGGATGCGGCGCTCGATGAACTCCGCACAGGTCGTGCAGAACGCGCAGTCCCCGTCGTAGACGAAGGTCGACGTCTCCATGGCCTCCATCCTTCCCCCTCCGACCACCCGGATGCCCACCGGTGTACGGCGGGTCACTTGCGCGATGCTCGTACACGTGTTCGAATAGTGGCCATGCGCTGGGACAACCTCACCGCTCCCCCGGTCGAGGGAGACCCCGAGCGGGCAGCGCCAGCGACGCCACCCCTGCCGCTGGCGCTGCCCGGCGCCGTCACCCGCACCTTCGACACTCCCGAGTTCGCCGGGATGACCTTCTACGAGGTGCGGGCCAAGTCCATCCTCAACCGGGTGCCCGGGCAGTCCCGCGTTCCGTTCGAGTGGACGATCAACCCGTACCGAGGATGCACTCATGCATGCCGATACTGTTTTGCGAGAAATACGCACACTTATCTCGATCTCGACGCAGGTGCCGACTTCGACCGCAAGGTGATCGTCAAGGTCAACGCCGGCGAGCTGGTCCGGCGAGAGCTGGCCGCGCCGCGCTGGCGGGGCGCGCACGTGGCGATGGGCACCAACGTCGACTGCTACCAGCGGGCCGAGGGTCGTTACCGACTGATGCCGCAGATCATCGGCGCCCTACGCGACTTCGCCAACCCGTTCTCGATCCTCACCAAGGGCACGCTGATCCTGCGCGACCTGCCGCTGCTGCGCGAGGCCGCCGAGGTGACCACGGTGGGCATCTCCTTCTCGGTGGGGTTCGTCGACGAGCACCTCTGGCGCACCGTCGAGCCGGGCACACCACACCCACGCCGCCGGCTGGACGCCGTCCGGGCGCTCACCGACGCCGGCATCTCCGTCGGGGTGCTGATGGCCCCGATCCTGCCCGGCCTCAGCGACAGCGACGAGTCGGTCGAGGCCACCGTCTCCGCGATCGCCGCCGCCGGGGCGACAAGCGTGACCGCACTGCCGCTGCACCTGCGCCCCGGCGCCCGCGAGTGGTACGCAGGCTGGCTCGCCCGCGAGCACCCGCACCTCGTGCCCCGTTACCGCGAGCTGTACCGGGCCGGGGCGTACGCGCCGCAGGCGTACCAGCGGGAGGTGACCGCACGGGTGCGGATCGCCGCCCGCCGGCACGGGATGCACCGTGGCGAGCGCGGCGACAACCGCAACCTGCCCGAGCCACCGCCACCGGCGGCAGCCGAGCAGCTGACGCTGCTGTAGTCGGAGCTACAGTCGGCGGGTGCGTACCGCTCAGCAGATCCTCGCCGACTCCGCCGTGATCGCCGTCGTGGGCGCGTCCCGCGACCCATTCAAGGCCGCGCACGGCGTGCCGTTGCAGATGCAGCAGTACGGCTGGCGCATCATCCCGGTCAACCCGACGGTCGACGAACTGTTCGGGGAACGGGCCTACAAGACCCTCGCCGACATCCCGCATCCCGTCGATCTGGTGGACGTGTTCCGGCCGGCAGCCGACGCCGTGCAGGTGGTCCGCGACGCGGCGGCGATCGGCGCTCCTGCGGTCTGGCTGCAACTGGGCATCGTGTCGGCCGAGGCCCGGCGCATCGCCAAGGAGGCCGGCATGGACTACGTCGAGGACCGCTGCCTCATCGTCGAACGCGCCGCCGCCAACCTGACCCGCCAACCCTGACCAACCCTCCCAACCCGCCCGCCCCCTCGCCCCGCCCGCCCCCTCGCCCCGCCCAGGCCCTCGCCGATCTTGCACTTACTGTCCCGATAAGACCGGCATAAGGGTCAATCAGGCAACAGGAAGCGCAAGATCGGCGGAGGGATGGGCAGCCTGGCGACCCGCCTACGCGTCGATCACGGCCCAGGCACGCCCTCGCGTCGATCATGGAGTTGTGGTGCCAGATTCCAGAACTTCTGCCGCATCTGTGCCCCACCACAACTCCATGATCGATGGGGCGTCGCGGGGGGCGCCGGGGCGGGGCGGCGGCGCCGAGGGCGTCGGGCGGGGGCGGGTGGGTTAGAGCTTGTATTCCTTGAGGAGGCCTCGGGAGATGATTGTTTTCTGGATCTCTGAGGTGCCTTCGCCGATGAGCAGGAACGGGGCTTCGCGCATCAGCCGCTCGATCTCGTACTCCTTGGAGTAGCCGTAGCCGCCGTGGATGCGGAACGCTTCCTGGACGACCTCGGCGCAGTACTCCGAGGCGAGCAGCTTGGCCATCCCGGCCTCGACGTCGTTGCGCTGGCCGGCGTCCTTGAGCCGGGCGGCGTTGACCATGAGGGCGTGCGCGGCCTCGATCTTCGTGCCCATCTCGGCGAGCTTGAAGGCGATCGCCTGGTGCTTGGCGAGTGGCTGGCCGAAGGTCTTGCGCTGCTGGGCGTAGCTCACCGCCAGCTCGAAGGCGCGGATGGAGATGCCGCAGGCGCGCGCGGCGACGTTGACCCGGCCCACCTCGATGCCGTCCATCATCTGGTAGAAGCCGCGACCCACCCGGTCGGCGCCGCCGAGGATCGCGGAGTCGGGCACGGTCACGCCGTCGAGCACCATCTCGGTGGTCTCGACGCCCTTGTAGCCCATCTTTTCGATCTTGCCGGGAATGGTGAGGCCGGGGGCGGTCTCGCCGAAGCCGGGCTCCTTCTCCAGCAGGAAGGTGCTCATGTTGCCGTAGACGGACTCGGCGCCGGTGTCGGTCTTGACCAGGGTGGCCACCACCGAGGAGTACGCCCCGTTGGTGAGCCACATCTTCTGCCCGTTGAGCACGTAGTTGTCGCCGTCGCGGACGGCCCGGGACTTGATCGCCGAGACGTCCGAGCCGGTCTCCGGCTCCGACATGGAGAACGCGCCGCGCACCTCGCCGGTCGCCATCCTGGGCAGCAGGCGGGCCTTCTGCTCGGCGGAGCCGTGCTGGGAGATCAGGTACGCCACGATGAAGTGGGTGTTGACGATGCCGGAGATCGACATCCAGCCCCGGGACAGCTGCTCCACCACCAGCGCGTAGGTGAGAAGTGATTCGCCGAGCCCGCCGTACTCCTCGTCGATGGTGAGGCCGAACAGCCCCATCTCGCGCATGCCGTCGAGGATGTCGGTGGGGTACTCGTCGGCGTGTTCCAGCCGCTGCGCGTGCGGGATGATCTCCTTGTCGGCGAAGTCCCGAACGGTCTCCAGGATCGACTGTTGCACGTCGGTCAGGCCGGGCGTCTGGGCGAGTCTGGCCATCTCAGCCTCCGGGGATCCGCGCACTACTCGTGGGTAACTGAACGCTGGGTCAGTATCGGCCTCTCGGGTCGACGAGGCCAAGGTGACCAGTCCACACAACCGCTGTGAAAAGGTTCACCGCTACGGGTAGCGTCCGGCAAGAGGGACCTTTCCGGCACCGGCAGGAGGAGGAGAGCTGTGAGCTACCCGCCGCCGTCGGGACCGCCCGGCGACGAGCAGCCGCCGTCGCCCTACGAGCAACCGAAGGACCAGTCGCCGTACGCGCCACCGCCGGCCGGCCAGTCGCCGTACGCGCCCCCGCCGGACCAGCCGGCGTACGAGCTGCCAGCGGAACGGTCACCGTACGGGCCACCGGCGGGCGAACCGTCGCCGTACGGTCAGCAGGGGCCGCAGCAGTCGGCGCACTGGAGCCAGCAACCCCCGTACCCTCCCCAGGGCCCCTACGGCCAGTACGGCCCATCACCGTCCGGGCCGGGTCGGGGCACCAACGTGCTGGCGATCCTGTCGCTGGTCTTCGCCTTCGTGTTTCCGCCGGCCGGTGCCGTCCTCGGCCACGTGGCCAAGCGGCAGATCCGCACCAGCGGCGAGGAGGGCGACCAGCTCGCGACCTGGGGGCTGATCCTGGGCTACGTCTTCACCGGGCTCACCGTGCTGGCCTGCTGCGGTTGGCTGGCCCTGGTGGCCTTCGGCAACAACACGGGCGACAGCGGAGGCTACTGACCGGCCCGCCGGTGCGAACCGTTCCGGTCAGCGGAAGCGGGACTCGCGGACGCTGTTGCCGCCGTCCACCACGAGCATCTGCCCGGTGATGTACGAGGCGGCCGGGGAGCAGAGGAAACTGATCGCCGCGGCGACCTCGTCCGGCGTGCCCGGTCGCCCCACCGGGGTGCCCAGCCCCTGCTTGACCTCGGCCATCGTGGAGGCCGCGGTGTAGATGGTGCCGGGCGCGACCGCGTTGACCGTCACGCCGTCGGCGATCATCTCCATGGCCAGGGCGCGGGTCAGCCCGACGACCCCGGCCTTCGCAGCGGCGTACGCGGCCTCGGTGGGCAGGGCGTTGACCGGGCCGGCGGTGGCCGCCAGGTTGACGATGCGACCCCAGCCCCGCTCGGCCATCCCGCCGATGAACGCCCGGCTGCACAGGAACGCGGTGGAGAGGTTGCGGTCGATCTCGCCGCGCCACTCGTCGTAGGTCAGCTGCGCCACCGGCCGCAGCACGCCCTGGCTGGCCCGGCTGGCCAGGCCGGCGTTGTTGACGAGCACCTCGACGTCGCCCAACTGTTCGGCGACGGCATCGGCAAGCGCGCCGACCTCGGACTCGTCGGTCAGGTCCGCGACGAAGCCGGTCACCCCCAGCTCGGTCGCCCGCTCGTGGATGCGTCGGGTGGTGGAGACGATTGCCACCCGGGCGCCCAGGTCGGCGAGTCGCCGGGCGGTCGCGTACCCGATGCCGTCCGGGCTGCCTGCCCCGGTGACCAGGGCGACCCGTCCGTCGAGGCGCATGGTCACCGGGTCGGCAAGGGCGACCGGCTCGTCGGGGCCGGTGTTGCCCGCCGAGGCGGTCGTCCGGGCTCGCCGGGCCGCACCCGGGCGGCTGACGTCCCGTCGGGGTCGACTGCCGGAGCGATCCGCGGCGCGCGCGTCGAATGCCATGCCAGGGATCCTGCCCCTTACGGCCGGCCCGAGCAACGCGGCACCCGGAAGCAGGGGCGTCGGGTTTGGGCGTCGGTGGCTACCCTGTCTCCGCACCCGAGCCGACGGAGAGTTCGCATGACCAATCCCCCGCCGCCCGGCAACTGGACCGACCCCACGTGGTCGGCTCAGCCGTCGAGCCCCGCACCGGACCCGACCCTGGTGGCCGGTCAGCCGGTCCCCGCGCAGCCTGGCCCGGTCGACCCGTACGCCCCCAGCCCGTACCCGCCTGTCGACCCGTACGCCGGCGCGCAGCCGCCGGCGACCCAGCCGATGCCCGGTTACGCCCCGCCCGGTTACCCCGCGCCCGGCTACCCGCCGCAGTACCCCGGCTACGGCTACCCGCAGCCGCCGAAGACCAACGGGTTGGCGATCGCGGCGTTCGTGCTGGCCCTGATCGGCTTCACGTCCTGCATCACCGCGCCGGTCGGCGCGATCCTCGGCCACGTCGCGCAGAAGCAGATCCGGCTCAGCGGCGAGGGCGGGGCGGGGATGGCGAAGGCCGCCATCATCGTCGGCTGGATCCTCACCGGGTTCCTGGTGCTGATCATCCTCTTCTACGTTGCCGCGATCATCTACGCGATCGCGACGAGCGACAACAGCAGCAGCTACTGACCGCAGGTCGGGCCGGCGGCGGTCGTCGCGGCCCGGCCGGTCACTGCTCCGGTGGGGTGAACGACGAGGTACGGCTCATCCCGGCGGCCCGGCCCTTGGCGGCGACCACGAGCGCCATCTTGCGGGACGCTTCGTCGATCATCTCGTCGCCGAGCATCACGGCGCCGATCCGGCCGCCGGCCTCCGAGGTGTAGTGCTCGTACGCGTCGAGGATCAGCTCGGCGTGGTCGTAGTCGGCCTGCGCCGGCTGGTAGACCTCGTTCGCGGCGTCGATCTGGCCCGGGTGCAGCACCCACTTGCCGTCGAACCCGAGCGCAGCCGAGCGCCGGGCCACCTCGCGGAACGCGTCGACGTCGCGGATCTGCAGGAACGGGCCGTCGATGGCCTGCTTGTCGTGCATCCGCGCGGCCATCAGGATGCGCATCAGGATGTAGTGGTAGGGGTCGCCCGGATAGTCCGGGATCAGGCCGCCGACCACCATCGACTTCATGTTGATCGAGGCCATGAAGTCGGCCGGGCCGAAGATGATGGTCTCCACCCGCGATGAGGCGGCGGCGATCGCGTCCACGTTGACCAGACCTGCGGCGTTCTCGATCTGCGCCTCGATGCCGATCCGGCCGACCTCCAGGCCGATCGTCTTCTCGATCTGGGTGAGCGTGAGGTCCAACCACTGCACCTGGGCGGCGGTCTGCACCTTCGGCAGCATGATGCAGTCCAGGTTGGCGCCGGCGCCCTCGACGACCTCGATGACGTCCCGGTAGGTCCACGGGGTGGTCAGGTCGTTGACCCGGACCACCCGGGTCTTGCCGGCCCAGTCCCCCTCATTGAGGACCGCCACGATGTTCTTGCGCGCGTCCGGTTTGGCAAGTGGCGCGACGGCGTCCTCCAGGTCGAGGAAGACCTGGTCGGCAGGGAGCCCTTGGGCCTTGCCGAGCATCTTCACGCTGGAACCCGGTACGGCGAGGCAGGACCTGCGGGGGCGACCGACTGCGGCCATGGGTGCGCTCCTTCCAGCGTCCGGCGGGCAGGCCGACGCCACCTGACGACGGATCCGGGACCTTAACGATCCCAAAGGGCGTTGTGACGCCACGGTAACCTCGCGCCATGACCGGGGTGAATGGACCTGTGGAAGATCTCACTGGGCGTCGACTGGTGGTGGTGACCGGGGCCAGCTCCGGCATCGGGCTGGCCGCCGCCGTACACCTGGCCTGCCGTGGTGACCAGGTGGTGCTCGTCGGGCGGGACCCGGCCCGCCTGCAGGCAGCAGCCGAACGGGTACGGGAGAACTCCGGTGAGCGTCCGGAGCTGTTCCGGGCCGACTTCGCGATCCTCGACGACGTACGCCGACTGGCCGAGCAACTCCGGGCCGCGTACGACCGGATCGACGTGCTCGCCAACAACGCCGGCGCGATCGCGTTGCAACCACTGAGCACCGTCGACGGTTTCGAGATGTCGATTCAGGCCAACCACCTGGCCCCGTTCCTGCTGACCAACCTGCTCGCCGACCGGCTGGGTCGGGTCGTGGTGACCGCCTCCGGCGCGCACCGCTTCGGCGCACTCGACCCGGACGACCTGAACAAGCCGCTGCGCGCCTACCGGCCGATGGGCGCGTACGGCACCAGCAAGCAGGCGAACATCCTCTTCACCGCCGAGGCCGCCCGGCGCTGGCCGGACATCGGCGCGTACAGCTTCCACCCGGGGGTGGTCCGCACCCGGTTCGCGAACGACAGCAGGGTTGTCGCGTTCGGTATGCGTTTCATGCCGTTCCGGAGCCCGGAGAAGGGCGCCGAGACCCTGGTCTGGTTGACCAACCAGGACCGCTCCCGGCTGATCGACGGGGGGTACTACGTCGACCGTCGACCGCGTCGGCCCCTGCGGAAGGCCGCCGATCCGCAGCTCGCCGCCCGGTTGTGGGCGACGAGCGCCAAGGCCGTCGGTCTGGACCACTGAGGTGGCCGACGTGCTGGCACTTGTCGCGATCGTCGAGGTCGAGGCGGGCTAACCGCTGCGGACGCGCCGTCGCCGACCTCGACCACGCCACCGTCGCAGCAGGGACACCATCGGCAGCGCGACAAGGATCGTCAGAACGAAGCCCGCCGCGAGCGCCCAGAACGGCAGCGGCCCGTAGTCCGGGCGGCCGGATTCGCGTACCGCCCCGTCGATCGCGAGGTCGGCGGCGACGGACAGGTCGGTGACGCCCTGCGGGGTGCGGAAGAGCACCTCCGGCGCGGTCGCGCCCCGACGTAGCGCCACGAGTTCCACCGCCTCCGTACCGGGCTCGTGATAGGGCCCCCACGCGATGTCGTGCTCCTCCGGCCGGTCGACCGCGTCCGGGCCGGGCACCCCGACAAGCCCGACCGCCTCGTCCGCCGAGCGCCACCCGAGCAACTGGACGAACGTGCGCGACGGCAGCGGCGGGAAGGCCGCCCCCGCCAGTGGCGTGTCGTCGCCAACGGACCGCACCGCGAGCCTCCAGGTGCGCGGGTAGGACGGCACCGGGCAGTCGGTGCAGGTGGACCGCTCCAGGACGGCCACCGTTCGGCCGTCCGGCAGCCACGACCCGGCCCCGGCGAGCCGACCACCGGCGAGCGGCAGCTTCCGGTACGGCTCGGCGAACTGGTCGGCGCCGGCGTCGGCAAGCCGGGTGAGCCAGACCTCGTCACGGACCTGGAGGGCCAACTCGCCGCCGTCGGGCGAGAGCGCGGCAGTGCGTCCGGGCGGAACCCAGGCGGTGCCGACGCGCACCCGCAGCACGTCCACCCCGCGTTCCCGGTCGTACACCCCGACGTACGGGGTGTGGTAGGTGTTCGGCGGGGTGAACGTGGTCTGGTCGTCGGCGTAGACGAGACGCCTGCCGTCCGGCGCGAAGGCGAGCGGGTAGCCGCCCAGGTCGTCCACTGTGGAGCGGCCGGTGGTCAGGTCGATCAGTGCCGTGCCGACCGACGCGAAGCGGCCGTCCGGGGAGAGCGTCGCCTCGAAGCCCGCGACGGCCGGGCCGGCGTCGAGCACGCGGTAGCGGTCCGCGTCGGCGGCCACCACACCCATCCGATTCTCGAACCAGTCGGTGCGTACGGCCGGACCGCCGAAGAGCATCGCCGTCACGCCCGGCGCCGACGCGCGCACCGAGGCGGTTCGCAGTGGCGGGTCGGCGAGCCGGGTGGGCAGGCCAGGAGCGTCGTGCCGAGGGCCGGCGGGGGCCGGCAGGGCCACCGGGCGCAGCGCGTACCCGGTGCCAAGGAGCAGGACCACGACGGCGAGTGCGCCGGCGACGGCGGCCCGCCGACGACGGTGCCGGGTCCGCGCCGCGTCGAAGAGCCCCTCCGGTACGCGCGCGGGCGGCACGTCGGCGGCGAGGCGACGCAGCGCTTCGGAGAGCCGGGCGGTCACCGGGTCACCTCCTGCGGGTCACGGCCGACAAGCTCGGCCAACTCGGGGGCCAGGACACGGAGTCGGCCGAGGGCGTGCCGGGTCTGGCTCTTCACGGTGCCGACCCGGCAGCCGAGTAGTTCCGCCGTCTCCGTCTCGGTGCGGTCCTCGTAGTACCGCAACACGAGGACCGCGCGCTGCCGCGCGGTCAGCCGGGCCAACGCCGCCGACAGCACCAGCCGCAGATCGGTGTCGTCACCGGGCCCGGGGCGTTCCGGCAGCGCCCCGTCCAGCCGCTCCGGCGGGCGGGCCCGCCGCCAGCGCCACCAACTGGCCGCCTGGGTGCAGAGCACCCGACGCAGGTAGGCGCGCGGGTCCGCGATCCGCTCCCACCGCACCGCGACCCGAGCCAGTGCCACCTGGACCAGGTCCTCGGCATGGTGCCGGTCACCGGTCAACAGGTACGCGAGCCGGGTCAGCCCGGCGGTCTCGGCCCGGACGAAGTCGGCGAAGCCGTCCCGGGTGCGGTCCTCAGTCGTCAACGGATCGCCCTCCTCGCCCGCAGAGACGCCGGGCGGGCCCGCCACGGAGGGAACCCACGTGCGATCAGTCGGCCAGCGGGGTCGGGTCGGCCGGCAGCGCGGTGGGTTCGCCGCGCCGGCCGCCGAGCACCACCACCGCCACCCCGACCAGCAGCAACGTCATCCCCAGCAGCGCGTACGGGCGAGGAACCTGGCCCAGCCAGGCCCACCCGAGCAGGGCCGCGCCGGGCGCCTCCAGCAGGATCAGCACGCTCACCGTGGTCGCCGGGATCTTCCGCAGGGCGTAGTTGAACATCGAGTGCCCGAGCAGTTGGGCGCCGGCCACCAGGGCCAGGATGGCCAGCCAGGTACGCCCGTCGAACCCGCTCAGCCGGACGCCGCCGACCAGACAGAGAACCAGCAGGATGAGCGCGCAGATCCCGTAGCAGATGGTGGTGTACGTGGTGGTGCTGATGCTGGTCCGGGCCCGCTCGCCGAAGGCGGTGTAGACGGCGGCGAACACGGCACCGGTCAGCGCCAGCACGTCGCCGAGGACGGCCCGGCCGGAGACCCCCACGTCCACTCCGGTGGCGACCGCCGCGCCGACGACCGCGACCGCGATGCCGGCCCACACCACCCTCGGCAACGGACGCCCCTGGGCGCGGGCGATCAGCCCCTGCCAGACCGGCTGGGTGGCGACCAGGGCTGTGGACGCGGCGACCGAGGTGAGCTGGGCGCTCGGCACCCAGGTCGCGAAGTGCCCGGCCAGGGCGACCCCGGACAGGACGCAGAACAGCCCCTCCCGCCGACCGGCGCCCGCGATCAGCCTGCGAAGTTCGGCGCGACGTCGCGCCAGCGCGAAGGGGCTCAGCACGGCCGCCGCGAGCAGGTTGCGCCAGAACGCGATGGCCAGCGCGGGCGCGGCGGCGTACGCGATCAACGGCGCGGACGACGACACGGCGACCACGGCCAGCCCGACCGCGCCGGTGGTCAACGGATCCAGGGTCTGCCGAGGTGAAGGTGGGGGCACGGGACGTAATCCTCACACGTATGACGGTCAGCACGGAGGGTCATCACTCCGTTACGATCACGCGGTTCCGCGCCGGCGACCCTCGACCGCCCGGAGGCGTTCCCCCATGCCCAGCTACCAGGCGGTGCTGTTCGACTTCTTCGGCACCCTGACCCGTTCGGTGCAGCGCGGCGTCGCGCACGTCGGCACCGCCGAGCTGCTCGGATGCCCCACCGACACGTTGACCGACGTGCTGGACCGCACCTACTACGAGCGGGCCAGCGGCCGGCTCGGCGACGCCGAGGCGACCCTGCGCTGGGTGTGCGCCCAGGTCGGCGTACACCCGAGTGACCATGCGGTGCGGGCGGCGGTGGCGTCCCGGCACCGGGCGGTGCGCGCCGACACCTGGCTGCGCGCCGACGCGGTGCCGGTGCTGGCGGCACTGCGCCAGCGCGGCCTGCGCACCGGCGTGATCAGCGACTGTACGCACGAACTGCCGGCCTTCCTGCCACAGCTCGCCGTCGCCCCCCTGCTCGACGTGCGGGTCTTCTCCGTGCAGGTCGGCCGCTGCAAACCGGATCCGACGCTCTACCTGACGGCCTGCCAGCGGCTCGGGCTCGCGCCCGGCGACTGTCTCTACGTCGGCGACGGCGGCAGCCAGGAGCTGACCGGCGCCGAGCGGGCCGGCATGACCGCCGTCCGGCTCGCCGCACCGGATCTGGCCACGCACATGGTGTTCAACGCCGACCGGGACTGGCACGGCCCGACACTCGGCACCCTGGCCGAGGTACTCGCCCTCGTCGACAGCGACGTGGCGGTCGCCGGCGTCGGCAGTGGAACGGGCTGATCGCCTGCTCAGCGGCGGCGCACCCGGTGCAGGCGGAACGGCTTGCGGGTGGCCCGGACCGCCGGAGTCTCCCGGGGCGGCTCGGCCTGCGCGTCGGCCGGCAGCTCCGCGCCGAACAGCGGCGTGCCCGCGGGGGCGAGCCGGTTCACCGCGCAGCCGTCCGCGGCCCACCGGGCCACCAGATCGGCCGTCGGGCCGGGCGCGTTGAGGCGCTTCGCCGCCACCAGCGGCGCGGTGACCTCCCACGCCTCGGTGCCGGGCTGCAACCGGCTCACCCGGGCCGGCCAGGTGACGATCCGGCCGCCGTGGTCACCGCGCAGGGTGACCTGAGCCTCGGTCGCGTCGGCAAGACCCGGCGCGGCCTGCTCGCCCGGCCCGCTGACCACGAGCAGCGCGCCCTCCAACGGGGCGCACCAGAGCGCGAGCGCCGGCCCGCCGGCAACGCTGACCCAGGCCACCGCGGCCTTCTTCATCGCCTCGTCGACAAGCGGAGTGCTCTGCGGGGCGTCCTCATCCGTCACACTCGCATCCTCCCGCATTGGCGCCTCCGTTCAGCCCACGAACGGTGGCACGGCGATCTCGCCGCGGGCCACCGGCACCACCTGACCGGCGACAGTCGCGCCGACCGCCACACCGTTCGCCGCGGTGACCGTGCAGGCCAGTGCGGACGGCCGGTTCATCTCCACGCCCTGACGGACCGCGTACTCCGACCGCCCCGCACCGGGCAACAGACCGCTCGCCACCAGCCAGACACCGAGGCCGAGCGCCGCCGAGCCGGTGGCCGGGTCCTCCGGGATGCCCATCCCCGGTACGAAGACCCGGGCGTGCGCGGTTTGCGCGGCGGCGTCCCAGGAGAAGACGCTGACGTGCGACACCCCGTACCGCTGCGCCGCCGCGGCATTCACCTGCGCGCGGGCCACCGACTCCGGCCGCACCGGCAGGTACGGAAACTCCAGCCCGCAGCCGGCGACGCGGGGCGCGGGCCCGACGTGGTCGTCGGCGACCAGCCCGGCGATCTCCAGCAGCGGCTCCGGGTCCAGCTCCGGCCCGAGTGTCGGTGCGCCGCCGGTCAGCAGCGCCCCGGACTCGGTCACCTCGATCGGCAGCACACCCGCCCGGCACTCCTGGGTGACCTGCCCCACACCGAACATGCCCCGACGGCACGCGGTGACCGCCGCGCCGACGCTTGGATGCCCGGCGAACGGCAACTCCTCCACCGGCGTGAAGATCCGGGCCCGGTAGGTGACGCCGACCTGGGTCGGCGGCAGCACGAACACCGTCTCGGAGAGGTTGAACTCCAGCGCGAGCGACTGCATCTGCTCGGTGGCCAGCGCCTCCGCGCCGAACACCACCGCCAGTGGGTTGCCGGCGAACGGGCGGTCGGTGAAGACGTCCACGATCTCGTAGGCCAAGGTCGACATGTTGATAAACACTAGGCGCTTAGGCTGGTGCCCGTGAGCACGCCGACCCGGGTCTACATCGCCCGCCTCGCCGGAGTCGCCGTCTTCGACCCGAACGGCGATCAGGTGGGCCGGGTTCGTGACGCCGTGGCACGGCTCCGGGCGACCAAGCGTCCGCCGGAGGTGGTGGGCCTCGTCGCCGAGATGCCGATGCGTCGTCGGATCTTCCTGTCCATCAACCGGATCACCTCGATCGACGCGGACGCCGTCGTGCTCGGCTCCGGCACCCTCAACCTGCGCCGGTTCGAGAAGCGCCAGAACGAGCTGCTGGTGCTCCAGGAGTTGCTCGACCGGCGCGTGCAACTCGACCCGGGCGGCCAGCCCGGCGCGGTCGTCGACGTCGCCATGGAGTGCTCCCGGGGCGGCGAGTGGTCGCTGACCCGCGTCGCCGTACGCGAACACACAGGTCGGCTCAGCCGCCGCGGCCACCTGCACCAGGTCGAGTGGGACCGGGTGCGCGGGCTCAGCGGCATCGCCGACAACCGGGGTACGGCCAACCTGCTCGCCGTCCTGGAGGACATGCGCCCCGCCGACCTGGCCAACGCGTTGCAGGACCTGCCCGACACCCGGCGCAACGAGGTCGCGGCCGCGCTCGACGACGAGCGACTTGCCGACGTGCTCAGCGAGCTGCCGGAGCACGACCAGGTGGAGATCCTGGCCGCCCTCGACCGGGAGCGCGCCGCCGACGTCCTGGAGGAGATGGACCCGGACGACGCCGCGGACCTGCTCAACGAGCTACCCCCACCCGAGCAGGACGTCCTGCTGGACCTGATGGAGCCGGACGAGGCCGACCCGGTGCGTCAGCTGCTGAAGTACACCCCGGGCACGGCCGGGAGTGTGATGACCTCGGAGCCGGTCATCCTGCCGCCGGACGCCACCGTCGCCGAGGCGCTGGCCCGGATCCGGGAGCCGCAGCTCTCCCCCGCCGTCGCCGCGCAGGTCTTCGTGACCCGGGCACCGCAGAACACGCCGACCGGTCGCTACCTGGGCATGGTGCACTTCCAGGCGCTGCTGCGCGAACCCCCCGCGGACCTGCTGGGCAAGGTGGTGGTCAACGACATCGACCCGCTGCGCCCCACCACACCCCTGCCGGAGATCACCCGGCGGATGGCCACCTACGACCTGGTCGCCATGCCGGTGATCGACAGGAACAACCGGCTGGTCGGCGCCGTCACCGTTGACGACGTGCTGGACCACTCGCTACCCCGGGACTGGCGGGACCGCGACGCCCTGGCCGTCCCGGGCGCCTCCGACTCCGTGCTGGACGGCACGGATGGCTGACCAGCGGCGGTCGGAGCGTCTCGACCAGCCCCGCGAGCCCCGGGGCGTCAAGCTGCCCCGGTTCGACGCGGAGGCGTTCGGTCGGTGGTCCGAGGGCATCGCCCGGGGCATGGGCACCGCGAACTTCATCGTCGTCATGACGGTGGTGATCACGATCTGGTTCGTCTGGAACACGTTGGCCCCGGCGGACCTGCGCTTCGACCCGTACACCTTCACGTTCCTGACCCTGGTGCTGTCGTTGCAGGCCAGCTACGCCGCCCCGCTGATCCTGCTGGCCCAGAACCGGCAGGCCGACCGGGACCGGTTGGCGGCGGAGGAGGACCGGCGGCGAGCCACCGCGCAGAAGGCGGACACCGAGTACCTGGCCCGGGAGATCGCCGCGCTGCGGATCGCGCTCGGCGAGGTCGCCACCCGCGACTTCGTCCGCTCCGAGCTGGCCCGACTTGCCGAGGAGCTGGACGAGGCGGGCCAGCGCCGGCAGCGGCTGGAGCGCCGCCAGCAGGAGAAGGACAGCCGGCAGCAGCGACGGGGGCAGCGGTCGACCGACGGTGTCGGCCTGGACGAACCCCGCGACGACCTGGACGGTGACTTCACCCGCGACGCCCGGCCGGACGGCACCGGCCCGCGCCGATCGGACGGCTGACCACCGGGTCATCGATTGGCTCACACCGCCCCGGGCAGCGGCGGCAGCGGATGCCCCGCGACGTAGCATTGCGGGCATGTCAGCACCCGTGAGCACCGTCGAGGACGCGATCCAGGCCGCCCTGGCCACCGTCAACGACCCGGAGATCCGCCGGCCCATCACCGAGCTGGGCATGGTCCGCTCCGCCACGATCGGTGCCAGCGGCGTCGTCCGCGTCGAGCTGCTGCTCACCGTCGCCGGTTGCCCGCTCAAGGACAAGCTGCGTACGGACATCACGGCCGCCGTCGCCGCAGTGCCAGGCGTCACCGGCGTGGAGATCGACTTCGGGGTGATGACCCCCGAACAGCGGCAGTCGTTGCAGTCGCAGCTGCGCGGTGGCGGTGCCACCGAGGAGCCGGTCATCCCGTTCGCCCAGCCCGGCTCGCGCACCCGGGTCTACGCGGTGGCAAGCGGCAAGGGTGGCGTCGGCAAGTCCAGCGTGACGGTCAACCTGGCCGCGGCGCTCGCCGCCCGTGGGCTCTCCGTCGGGGTCGTCGACGCGGACATCTACGGCCACTCGGTGCCCCGGATGCTCGGCGCGGACGGCCGACCCACCCGGGTCGAAGACATGATCATGCCGCCGCAGTCGCACGGTGTGAAGGTGATCTCCATCGGCATGTTCACGTCCGGCAATGCCGCCGTGGTGTGGCGTGGCCCGATGCTGCACCGGGCGCTGCAGCAGTTCCTGGCCGACGTCTACTGGGGCGATCTGGACGTGCTCCTGCTCGACCTGCCGCCGGGCACCGGCGACGTGGCCATCTCGCTGGCGCAGTTGCTGCCCAACTCGGAGATCCTCATCGTCACCACCCCGCAGACCGCCGCCGCCGAGGTGGCCGAGCGGGCCGGCGCGATCGCCCTGCAGACCCACCAGCGGGTGGTCGGCGTCATCGAGAACATGTCCTGGCTCGAACTGCCGGACGGCTCCCGGATGGAGATCTTCGGCGCCGGCGGTGGTACGGCGGTGGCCGAGTCGCTGAGCCGGACCATCGGCGCGCAGGTGCCGCTGCTCGGCCAGATCCCACTTGACACCCGGGTCCGCGAGGCCGGCGACGCGGGCAACCCGGTCGTGCTGGCCGAGCCGGAGTCCCCGGCCGCGCAGGCACTCGGTGCGGTCGCCGACCGGCTCGCGGTACGCCGTGAGTCGCTGCTCGGCAAGCCCCTCGGCCTCAAGCCCGCCGGCCGCTGACCGGCCGCTCGGCGCGCGGTCCGGCGCGGCGACCCCGATCTCGTCATCACCAGCCCGATTGACTTCGACGAGCTCAACGTCGAGGCGAGTGACGTGCGGCTGGTGTGCGAAATCATCTCGCCGAGCA